>DASYVA010000192.1 GCA_036000645.1 Candidatus Methylomirabilis sp. | reverse complement strand
CACGCGCGTCCCCCGCCCGCGGCGCCCCCTCGCCATCCGGTAGATGCTGTAGGCCCGGGGCAGGAGCGGGTCGGTCCCGTTCAGCACCCGGAGCATGAAGAACTGGCCGGGCCGGAACGTCGGCCGGAGGCCCTCCGCCTCGATCGCCACGCCGTAGTAGCCGTGGCCCAGATCCCGATTCGCCGTCACCTCTCCCCGCATCCGCTCACCCGTCGTTCCCGCCGCTGTGGTAGGCCTGCAGCGGCTTGACCTCGAGCCGGCCGGCCTGGAGGGCGCGGATTCCCCCCGCGGCCGCGCGGGCAGCGGCCAGCGTGGTGAAGTAGGGGATGCCCATGACCACGGCGGTGCGGCGAATCTCGTAGGAATCCAGGCGGGAAGCCCGCCCCTCCGGCGTGTTCACCACCAGGGCGATCTCCCCGTTCTTCATCCGGTCCACGATGTGGGGCCGCACGCCGTCCGTCACCTTGGCCACCCGCTCCACGGCGATGCCGGCGGCCGTGAGGGCGGCGGCGGTCCCCTCCGTGGCCACCAGGCCGAAGCCCAGCTCGGCCAGCGCGATCGCCACGGGGGCCACGTGGGCCTTGTCCTGGTCCCGGACGCTCACGAAGGCGGTCCCGCCGAGGGGGAGGAGCCCGTTGGCCGCGATCTGGGACTTGGCGAAGGCGTGCCCGAAGTCCCGGTCGATCCCCATCACCTCCCCCGTGGACTTCATCTCCGGGCCGAGCACCGCGTCCACGCCGGGGAACTTGATGAAGGGCAGCACCGCCTCCTTCACGGCCACATGGCGGGGGCGCGGCTCCTCGGTAAAGCCCAGCTCCGCGAGCGTCTTCCCGACCATGAGCTTCGCCGCCAGCTTGGCGAGCGGTACTCCCACCGCCTTGCTGACAAAGGGGACGGTCCGCGAGCCCCGCGGGTTCACCTCCAGGACATGCACGGTCCCGTCCTTGATGGCGAACTGGACATTCAGGAGGCCCACCACGCCGAGCTCCAGCGCCAGCGCCCGGGTCGTCTCCCGGATCTCCTCCAGGAACTTCTCCGGCACCGAGTGCGGCGGGAGCGAGCAGGCCGAGTCCCCCGAATGGATGCCGGCCTCCTCGATGTGCTCCATGATGCCCCCGATCACCACCCGCTCCCCGTCGCAGAGGGCATCCACGTCCATCTCCAGCGCATCCTCCAGGAACTTGTCCACCAGGACCGGGTGCTCCGGGGAGGCCTGCACCGCCCGGGTCATGTACTCCTGCAGCCCGGCATCGTCGTAGACGATCTCCATGGCCCGGCCGCCCAGGACGTAGGAGGGACGGACCAGGACCGGATAGCCGATGAGGCGCGCGATCCGCGCCGCCTCGGGGAAGGTGGCGGCGGTCCCGTTGGGGGGCTGGTGAAGCCCCAGCTTCTGGAGGAGCTGCTTGAACCGCTCCCGGTCCTCGGCCCGGTCAATGGCGTCCGGACTGGTCCCCAGGATCCGGACCCCGGCCCGGGCCAACGGGACGGCGAGCTTCAGGGGCGTCTGCCCCCCGAACTGGACGATGACCCCCTCCGGCCGCTCCCGCTCCACGATGTTCAGCACCTCCTCGAGCGTGAGGGGCTCGAAGTAGAGCCGGTCCGAGGTGTCGTAGTCGGTGGAGACGGTCTCGGGGTTGCAGTTGACCATGATGGTCTCGTACCCCGCCTCCTTCAGGGCGAAGGAGGCGTGGACGCAGCAGTAGTCGAACTCGATCCCCTGGCCGATCCGGTTGGGCCCGCTCCCGAGGATGACGACCTTGCGCCGGTCGGAGGGGGCCGCCTCGTCCTCCCGCTCGTAGGTGGAGTAGAAGTAGGGCGTGTAGGCCGCGAACTCGGCCCCGCAGGTGTCCACCATCTTGAAGGTGGCCTCGATCCCCATCCGTTTCCGGGCGTCGCGGATGGTGGCCTCGTCGGAGCCCACCAGCGTGCCGAGCCGCCGGTCCGAGAACCCCATCGCCTTCGCCTCCCGCATGGCCGCGTGGGTGAGGAGGCGCAGGAGCGGGGAGGAGGCGCTCCCCTTGTCGGCCCCCACGATCCGCTCCTCGTGGCGGACGATCTCCTGGATGTGCTCCAGGAACCAGGGGTCGATGCCGCTCAGCCGGGCGATCTCCCCGGTGCCGATGCCGAGCCGGTAGGCGTCGGCGATGTAGAAGACCCGCTCCCAGTTCGGGACCCTGAGCTTCTCGCGCACGACCTGCCGTAGGGCCTCGCCGTGGGGGGAGGCGGGGTCGCGCAGGTTCCCCGGCTCCTCCCGCTGCAGCCCCCGCGGGACCGCGCGGTCGGCGAAGCGGGCGCCGAGGGGGGCCAGGCGCGTCTCCAGCCCGTAGGCGTCGATCTCGAGGGAGCGGATCGCCTTCTGGAGGGCCTCCTGGAAGGTGCGCCCGATGGCCATGACCTCCCCCACCGACTTCATCTGGGTGGTGAGGGTCTCGTCGGCCCCGGGGAACTTCTCGAAGGCGAAGCGCGGGATCTTCACCACCACGTAGTCAATCGTCGGCTCGAAGCAGGCGGGGGTCTCGCGGGTGATGTCGTTCTTGATCTCGTCGAGGGTGTACCCGACGGAGAGGAGGGCGGCGATCTTCGCGATGGGGAAGCCGGTCGCTTTGCTGGCCAGGGCCGAGGAGCGGGAGACCCGGGGGTTCATCTCGATGACCACCATCCGCCCGTCCGCCGGGTTCACCGCGAACTGGATGTTGCTCCCGCCGGTCTCCACCCCCACCTCGCGGATGACGGCGATGGCCGCGTCCCGCATCCGCTGGTACTCCTTGTCGGTAAGGGTCTGGGCCGGCGCCACCGTGATGGAGTCCCCGGTGTGCACCCCCATCGGGTCCACGTTCTCGATGGAGCAGATGATGACCACGTTGTCCGCCTTGTCCCGCATCACCTCCAGCTCGAACTCCTTCCACCCGATCACCGACTCCTCGATGAGGACCTGGTGGACGGGGCTCAGGCTGAGGCCCCACTGGACGCACTCGCGGAACTCCTCCCGGTTGTAGGCGACGGAGCCGCCGGTGCCGCCCAGCGTGAAGGAGGGGCGGATGATGGCCGGGAAGCCGACCAGGTCGAAGATGCGGAGGGCTTCCTCCGGGGTGCGGGCGTAGCCGGAGCGGGGGACCTCCAGGCCGATGCGCTCCATCGCCTGCTTGAACAGCTCCCGGTCCTCCGCCTTCCGGATGGCGTTCATCTTGGCGCCGATGAGCTCGACCTGGTAGCGGTCCAGGACCCCCTTGGCCGCCAGGACCACGGCGAGGTTGAGCGCCGTCTGGCCCCCCAGGGTGGGCAGCAGCGCCTCCGGGCGCTCGGCGGCGATGATGGCCTCCAGGATCTCGGG
>DASYVA010000191.1 GCA_036000645.1 Candidatus Methylomirabilis sp. | reverse complement strand
AAACGGGGGGGCAGCGGCCCCCTCTTCCGCCGACTCCAAGGAGTCCAAGACGCCGGCGAAGGACTAGCCGCCACCGGCGGAATCTCTTGAGAAGCGCCCGGGCCGGGGAACCCCCCGGCCCGGCGTGTTTCAGCCTTAGCGGCGCGCCAGCGCCGCGCGCGCCTCCGCGCTCCCGCGCAGCAGGAGGACGGCGGCGGCGGCGCCGGCGGCGTCGATGGCCATGTCCACGATGCTCCCGCTCCGGCTCGCCACGAAGGCCTGGTGGCCCTCGTCCGTGACGGCGTACGCCACCGCCACCAGGAGCGCGAGGCGCCCCGCCTCCGGGGCCCAGGCGGCCGTCCGGTAGGCCCGGGCCCGGTACCAGAGGAGCGCGAGGACGGCGTACTCCGTGAGGTGCCCGACCTTTCGGAGGCCCCCGTGCAGGAGGTCGAGCGTCTCCGGCGCGGCCCAGGGGAAGAGCCGGGCCAGGAAGGGGAGCAGGAACCGCCCCGTCTCGCCGCTGGAGAAGAGGTCGGTCGAGAAGAAGAAAATCACGCCCATCCAGAGGAGGGCCGGCCCGTAGCGGAGAAGCGAGACAGGGAGCGCCCCCGGGCCGCCCCGCACCCTACGCCCCCCGGAGGAGGGCCCGGAGCCGCGGCAGGATCTCCCCTTCCGGGAGGGCCCACTCCTGCCCGTCCCGCCGGCGGCGGATCTCCACGAGGCCGTCCCGCACCGCCCGCGTGCCCACCGTGACCCGGTAGGGGATCCCCAGCAAATCGGCGTCCTTGAACTTGACCCCCGGGCGCTCGTCCCGGTCGTCGAAGAGGATCTCGAGGCCGGCCGCCTCCGCGGCCCCGTAGAGGCGCTCCCCCACCTCCGCCATCGCCGCCTCCTTCATGTTCACCACCACCAGGTGGACGGCGAACGGGGCGATGGTCTCGGGCCAGATGATCCCGCTCTTGTCATGGTTCTGCTCGATGGCCGCGGCGGCAATCCGCGCCGGCCCGATCCCGTAGGACCCCATGACGATCGGCCGCTCCTGCCCCGCCTCGTCCAGGTAGACCGCCTTCAGCGCAGCGGAGTACTTCGTCCCGAGCTTGAAGATGTTGCCGACCTCGATGACCCGCTCGACCGCGAGCGGCTTGCCGCATCGGGAACAGCTCTCCCCCGGCAGGACCGCCCGGAGGTCCGCGAAGCGCGCCGGGAAGTGCTTCCCCGGGACGATCCCTCGGACGTGCGTGTCCGGCTTGTTGGCCCCCGCGACGTACACCCCCTCCCGGAGGGCCTCGTCGGCCAGCATGGGGAGCCGCTGCCCGACCGGCCCCAGGAATCCCGCTTCCACTCCCGCGTACTCCTTCACCTCATCCCGGTGGGCCGGCCGGAACTCCCCCAGGACGCGGAAGAGCTTCCGCTCGTGGAGAGCGTGATCCCCCCGGAGGCAGCAGAGCACCGGCCCCTCCCGTCCCACGACCATCAGGGTCTTCAGCGTGAGGCGGGGATCGATCCGAAGGAAGGCGGCCACCTCCTCGATGGTGCGGGCGCCCGGGGTTGCCACCTCCTCCGGGCCCGTCCAGCCGGGCGCTTCCGGGGGCAGCGGCCGGGAGGTGGCCAGCTCCAGGTTGGCGGCGTACCCGCACGCGGCGCAGAGGGCAACCTGGTCCTCGCCGGCCGGGCTTGCCGCCATGAACTCGTGGGCGCCGGCTCCGCCCATCATGCCCGGATCGCTCTGCACCACGTGGTACCGGAGGCCGCAGCGGTCGAAGATCCGACAGTAGGCCTGCCGGTGCAGCTCGTAGGCCTTGTCCAGGGCCGCCGCGTCCACGTCCAGGGAGTAGGAGTCTTTCATCAGGAATTCCCGGGTCCGGAGAACCCCGCTCTTCGGCCGGGCCTCGTCCCGCTCCTTCGTCTGGATCTGGTACCAAATCTGGGGCAGGTCCCGGTAGGAGCGGATCTCCTTCGCGGCGATCCAGGCGATGACCTCCTCGTGGGTCATCCCCAGGCACATGTCGCGCCGGTTTCGGTCCTTGAGGCGGAACATCTCGTCGCCGATCGCCTCCCACCGGCCGCTCTGTTGCCACAGCTCGGCAGGATGCAGGACCGGCATGGTGAGCTCCTGCCCCCCGATCCGGTTCATCTCCTCCCGGAGGATGGCATTTACCTTGTCGAGGACCCGCTGGCCGAGCGGGAGGTAGACGTAGATCCCCGCGGCGAGCTGGCGGACGAATCCCCCGCGGACCATGAGCTTGTGGCTCACGGCCTCGGCATCGGCCGGGTCCTCCTTCAGCGTCGGGATCAGCGAGCGGGACCAGCGCACTCTGCTCCCTCGCGACCGGGCCCCCTAGTGCCGGGCCAACTGACGTCGCCTCATTTGGCCCGGCACGGGAGGCGTCGTGTGAGTGACACTAGCCTTGTCCCCGGCGGGTGGCGGCGGCCTCCTGGGCCGCCATCATCTTCTCCGCGTTCTTGTTCTTCCCCGGCGGGGCGACGTACCGGAGGCGCGCGACCGGGCGGCCGCACACCAGGTGCTCATCGAGGATCTCGGGCAGGTCCTCGAACCGGACCCCACAGTACCAGACGTTCTCCGGGTAGACCACGATCATGGGACCGTTGCCGCACTGGTCGAAGCAGCCGCTCTTGTTGATCCGGACCCGGGCGCCGAGGCCATGGGCGCGCAGGCCGTCCCGGAGCCACTGGACGTAGGAGGGCGTGTCTCCCTGGAGCGGGCAGGTCTCCCCGCCCGTGCAGACGAAGACGTGCCGCTCGTATTGCCCCATCCTCTCCCCCGGCCCGGCGGGAACAGAAAGGGAGGAACCCGGCGGCTCCTCCCCTCCCCGCGGCTCCCGCGGGCGTCAGTCGTTCGAATAGAAGACCTGGAGCGGGTCGTCGGGCGGGAAGGCTCTGGGGGCCGTGACCGCCACCCCGGTCCCGGGATCGGCTTCCTCCAGGAGGCCCGCCGCCGCCATCCGCTGGATCTCCTCCACCAGGGCGTCGGCGAGCTCCGCCTCCTTGACCTTCCGGATGATCTGCCCCTTCTTGATCAGGATCCCCACCCCGTTGCCCCCGGCGATGCCGATGTCGGCGCCCCGCGCCTCCCCCGGCCCGTTCACCGCGCAGCCCATGACCGCCACGTTCAGCGCCTTATGGATTCCGAGGGCGGCCAGGCGCTTCTCCACCTCCTTGGTGAGGCCGAGCAGGTCAATCTCCACCCGGCCGCAGGAGGGGCAGGAGATGACGTTCATCCCCCGCTGCCGGAGGCCGAGGGCTTTGAGGATCTCGAAGCCGGCTTTGATCTCCTCCACCGAGTCCTCGGTCAGGGAGACCCGGATGGTGTCCCCGATCCCCTCGGCCAGGAGAGTCCCGATCCCCACGGCGGACTTGATCGTCCCCGCGAAGGCGGTCCCGGCCTCCGTCACCCCCAGGTGGAACGGGTAGTCCACCTGCCCGGCCAGCAGCCGGTAGGCCTGGATCATCATGAGGGGGTCGGAGGCCTTCAGGGAGATCTTGATCTCCGGGTACTGGCACTCCTCCAGGATCCGGATGTGCTTGAGGGCGCTCTCCACCATCGCCTCGGGCGTGGGCTCGCCGTCGCGGCGGAGGAGCTCCTTCTCCAGGGAGCCGGCGTTCACCCCGATCCGGATCGGGACCGTCCGCTCGGAGGCTGCCCGCACCACCTCCATGACCCGCGGCTTTCCCCCGATGTTGCCGGGGTTCAGGCGCAGGCAGTCCACCCCCGCCTCGAGGGCCTTGAGGGCCAGCCGGTAGTCGAAGTGGATGTCGGCAATGAGCGGGATCCGGATCTGCCGCCGGATGGCCGGAAGGGCCGCCGCGGCCTCCGCGTCGGGGACGGCCAGCCGGACGATCTCGCAGCCCGCCGCCTCCAGCGCCCAGATGGCGTCCACGGTCGCGGTCACGTCCCGGGTGTCGGTCTTGGTCATGGACTGGACGGAGATCGGGGCGTCCCCACCCACCCGGACGGGGCCGACCTGGATCTGCCGCGTCTTGCGCCGGATGATCGGTTGCGTCGCGCGTCCTGCCATGGGCGTCCTCGCGGGCAAGCGGTCTAGAATCCGAAGACCCGGAAGAGGTCGTTGTACAGAGCGAACACCATGATGGCGGCCAGCACGACCAGGCCCACCTTCTGGGCCATCTCCCGCCGGCGGACACTCACCGGCTCCCCTCGAATCGCCTCGATGGCGGCGAAGAGGAGGTGGCCCCCGTCCAGGATCGGGATGGGGAGGAGGTTCAGGATCGCCAGGTTGATCGAGATGGCGGCGGTGAACGTCACCAGGTAGAGGAAGCCCTGTTGGGCCTGTTCGCCGGCCATCAGGACGATGGTGAGGGGGCCGCCGATGGTCTGGGCGGGCAGCGCCCCCTGCAGGAGCTTTCCGAGGAACCAGAGGACGGTCACCGATACGTCCACGGTCCGGCGCACCCCCTCGGTCAGCGCGGCCAGCGGACTCAGCCGCTCGAAGGCGGGGCCGATCCCCAGGTCCCAGACCTGCGACTCCTTCCGGACGACCTCGCTGATCGGCTCGATGCCGATGAGGCCGATCTCCCGCCCCTCGGGGTCGTCGGGCGGGCGACTCGGGCGCGGGGTGACCGTCACCTCGAACCGCTCCGCCCCCCGCTGCACGGCGAGGGTCACGGGCCGGCCCGCACTGGCATGGATGACCCGGGCCAGGTCGGGCCAGGTTTCCACCGCCTGCCCGTTGATGGCGACGATCCGGTCCTCCCGCTGGAGGCCGGCCGCCTCTGCCGGGAATCCCGGCGTGACCCGTCCCACCTGGGCCGTCAGGACATGGCTCACGACCATCTTCGCCACCGGGGTCACCTGCACCGCCCGGGTCTCCCCGGCGCGCTCCACGGTGAGGCTGACGGGCACCCCGCGCCCCTGCTGGATGTGGGAGGCGATCTCTTCCCACCCCCGGACCGGGTCCCCGTCCATGGCCCGGATCCGGTCCCCTTCCTTCAGCCCGGCGGCGGCGGCTGGCGAGCCGACGGCCGGGGGGCCGAGGACCGGCTCCGGGAGAGGCCGGCCGACCGCCATGAAGATCACCCAGAAGATCACGACAGCCAGGAGGAAATTCGCCCCCGGCCCCGCCAGGATGATGAGCGCCCGCGCCCAGACCGGCTTGTGCGCGAAGGACTTGGCCAGATCCAGGGGCCGCCCTTCGGCGTCCGTGGCGGTCCCGTCGAGCCCCTCCCGCACTTCCCGGGGGTCCTCCCCCACCATCTTCACGTAGCCGCCGAGGGGGATGGCCGAGAGGAGGTACTCCGTCTCCCCGACCCGGAACCCCCAGAGCCGCTTCCCGAATCCCAGGGAGAACTTCAGGACGCCGACCCGGAGGCGCTTGGCCACCAGGAAGTGGCCCAGCTCGTGAATGAAAATGAGGACGCCGAGGGTGATGATGGCGGAGATGATCATCCCGGGAGTCATGGCCGGGGTATCCTCACGAGTGGGCGGCCTGGGCGCAGCCGTAGCGGGCGAGGAGCGCGGTCCGGACTTCGCCGTCGGCGGCCAGGACCTCCTCCACGCTCCCCACCGGCCGGACGGGGTGGCGGTCCAGGGCCTCGGCGATGAGGCGGGGGATGCCGGTGAAGGGAATCACCTCCCGGAGGAAGAGGCCGACGGCCACCTCGTTTGCCGCGTTGAGGACCACCGGGGCGGTCCCCCCGGCCCGGGCGGCAGCGTAGGCGTACCCCAGGCAGGGGAACCGATCGTGGTCCACCTCCTCGAAGCTGAGGCTGGCCACGCGGGCCAGATCCAGCGTCGGGAAGTGGTTGGGGAGGCGTTCCGGATGGGTGAGGGCGTACAGGATCGGCAGCCCCATGTCCGTGATGCTCAACTGGGCCAGCAGCGAACCGTCCACGTACTCCACCAGGGAGTGGACGATGCTCTCGGGGTGGACCAGGACCCGGATCGCCTCGACGGGGAGACCGAAGAGCCAGTGGGCCTCGATGACCTCCAGCCCCTTGTTCATCAGGGTGGCGGAGTCCACGGTGATCTTCTTCCCCATGGTCCAGCGGGGGTGCCGGAGGGCCTCCCCGGGCGTGACCGCCGCGAGGGACTCCTTCGGCCGGGTCCGGAACGGGCCGCCCGAGCCGGTGAGGATGACCGACCGGAGGCACGCCCCCCCGCCCCGCTCGAGGCACTGGAAGATGGCCGAGTGCTCGCTGTCGACGGGGAGGAGCCGAACCTTCCGCCGGGCCGCCTCGGCCGTGATCAGCTCCCCGGCGGCTACCAGGGCCTCCTTGTTGGCCAGGGCGACCGTCTTTCCCGCCCGCACGGCGGCGAACGTGGGCAGGAGTCCCGCCGCCCCCACCACCGCAGAGAGGACCAGATCGGCCTCGGGCTCGGTGGCAACCCGGAGGAGCCCGGCCTCTCCCCAGAGGATCTCGGGTCCTGCCCCGTCCAGGCGGCTCCGGAGGGCTGCGGCCCCCTCTGCCGTTCCCACCGACACGAGGGAGGGGCGGAAGGCCCGCACCTGCTCCGCGAGGCGCTCCAGGTTGTCGCGGGCGGCCAGGCCGACGACCCGAAACCGCTCCGGGTGGCGGGCGGCCAGGGCAAGCGCTTGGGTCCCGATGGACCCGGTAGAGCCCAGGATGGCAATCCGTTTCACGGGAGGTCTTTCACGCCCACGCCGTCCCGGGACGTGGACTTGATTAAATACATCGCCTGGTCGGCGTGGCGGAGGAGCTGGTCCGGGGCCATCCCGTCTTGGGGGAAGGTCGCGAGACCGAAGGAGGCGGTGAGCTGGACGGCCGCCCCCTCGCTCACCAGGAACCGGTGTTCCTTCACCGCCTCCCGGAGGCGGTTCGCCACCTTCAGGGCCCCCCGCCGGTCCGTCTCCGGCAGCGTGACCACAAACTCGTCCCCGCCGAAGCGGAAGATCTTATCGCTCCGGCGCAGGTGCTTCTGGACGAGGCCGGCCACCTCCATCAGAACCTTGCTGCCGCAGAGGTGGCCGTAGGCATCGTTGACGCTCTTCAGGTGGTCCAGGTCCATGAAGAGGAGGGAGAAGGGGCGCTCGTAGCGGCGGGCCCGCTCCAGCTCCTCCTCGATGTGGCGCTCCATGAACCGCCGGTTGTACGCATCGGTGAGGTCATCGCGGAAGGCCTCCTGCCGGAGGACGGCGTTGGCCTGCAGCAGACGGGCCCGCTCGGCGCCATTGCGGAGGACCCAGTCCACCTCGGCCGCCGCGAGTGGCTCCTCCAGGACCTGGTAGGCCCCGCGCTTGAGGGCGCCGGCCCTGAACTCCGGGTCCGTCCCCGGTCCGACGACCACAACTGCCTGCTCCGGCCGGACCTGCAGGAGGCGATCCAGGAGGTCGAGCGGCCGCGTCGCGGCGCCGCCCACGAGGAGGAAGACCAGGGCACAGGGGCTCCGCTCGATCCCGGCGAGTGCCGCGCCCAGGTCCGCGACCGTCTCCGCCCCGTATCCGGCTTCCGCGACCGCCCGGGCCAGGCTCTGTCGGGCCTCCTCGGTGCCTCCCAGAACCAGGACCCGCTCCTCAGGCACGCGCCCCGCCCCCCTCGGGGGACCCGGCCCGGATCCCCCGGCCCCGCGAGATCAGCCGCTCTCTCCCCGAAAACCCCTTTAGTGTAAAGGACCGGATGCAGTGCCGCAAGCCCTTTCCCCCCACGGTTCCCCGACCCACGCGCACGATTTCCCGGGGGCCGGCCACCCCGTGTCCCCTACCAGGTTGCCGGGGCATCGCCCTCCTCCGCGGACGATCCCGGGGGAGGGGCAAAGCGATAGATCACCTCTCCGGGCCGGACGAGCCCGAGCTTCCTCCGCGCGATCTCCTCCAGGCGCGTCTCGTCCTGCTGGAGAGCCCCCACCTCGAGCCGGAGACGGGCGTTCTCGGCCCGGAGGCGCTCGATATCCTGGAGGAGGCTGGCCCGCTGGCGGGAGAGCCGGTAGATCCGGATGAGGGAGCCGTCACCGGAGAGGGAGACCAGGAGGAGCGCGAGGGCGAATCCGCCCAGCAGCAGGAGGAGCCGGCGGCGGCGCCCACCCTCCCGGGGACCCTCCCACCCCTCCTGCTCGGGGGGCCGCGGCATCACGCCCCTCGCCCGCCCGCCCCCCTCAGGGGAGCCCGCCCGGCGAAGAGGGCCGCCTCACCCAGCTCCTCCTCGATGCGGAGGAGCCGGTTGTACTTGGCCACCCGGTCCGTCCGGGAAACCGATCCCGCCTTGATCTGCCCCACCCCCGTGGCCACGGCCAGGTCGGCGATCGTCGTGTCCTCCGTCTCGCCCGAGCGATGCGAGATGACGGCGGCGTAGTTTGCCTGCGCCGCGATCCCCACCGCCTCCAGGGCCTCGCTGAGGGTGCCGATCTGGTTCACCTTGATCAGGATGGCGTTCGCCACGCCTCGGGCGATCCCTTCCCGCAGAAGCGTCGGGTTGGTGACGAACAGGTCATCCCCCACGAGCTGGACCTGCCTCCCCAGCCGCGCCGTCAGGAGCGTCCATCCCTCCCAGTCGTCTTCCGCGCACCCGTCCTCGATGGAGACGATCGGGTAGCGCTCCACCCACCCGGCGTAAAACTCCACCATCTCCGCCCGGCTGAGGACCCGCCCCCCTTCCCCCGCCAGCCGGTAGCGGCCCTCCGCGTAAAATTCGCTTGCAGCGGGATCCAGCGCCAGCGCGACCTCCCGACCGGGGGCGTAGCCCGCGCGCTGGATGGCCTCCAGGAGCACCTCCACCGCCTCCTCATTGCTCCGGAGGTTGGGGGCGAACCCCCCCTCGTCCCCCACCCCGGTGGCGTGCCCCCGCGCCCGCAAGGCCGCCCGGAGGTGATGGAAGATCTCGGCCCCCATCCGTAACGCCTCCCGAAAGGAGGGGGCCCCCACGGGCATGACCATGAACTCCTGGAGATCCACGGTGGTGTCGGCGTGGCGCCCGCCGTTCAGGAGGTTCAGCATCGGGACCGGGAGCGTCCGGGCGCGCGCCCCGCCCAGGTAGCGGTAGAGGGGGAGGCCGACCTCGTCGGCGGCGGCGTGGGCCGTGGCCAGCGAGACCCCCAGCAGGGCGTTCGCGCCGAGGCGCCCCTTGGTGGCGGTGCCGTCGAGGGCACAGAGGGCCTGGTCCAGCCGCGCCTGATCCAGCCCCTCCAGGCCGATGACCTCGGGGGCGAGGACCGTGTTCACGTTCGCCACCGCGCTCTGCACCCCCCGGCCCAGGTAGCGCTTCGGGTCCCCGTCCCGGAGCTCGAGAGCCTCGCGCTCCCCGGTGGAGGCGCCGGACGGGACCGCCGCCCGCCCCCGGGACCCGCTCTCCAGCAGGACCTCCACCTCCACGGTCGGGTTCCCTCGGGAATCCAGGATCTCCCGGGCGTGGACCTCCACGATCTCGCTCATTGCGAATCCAGGAGCGCGCGCCCCGCCGCCTCGAGGACATCCAGGCGCTCGTGCGAGGACGCCTCCACGTAGAGCCGGACCATCGGCTCGGTACCCGAGGGGCGAAGGAGGACCCAGCTCCCGTCCTCCAGGAGGAGCTTCGTGCCGTCCAGCCGGTTCACCTCGGCGACCCGCCGCCCGCCAAGGGTCTCCGGTGGGTCGGCGAGGACTGCCTGCAAGCGCTCCTCGCCCGCCGGGGAGAGGGGGAGGTTGACCCGCCGGCAGAGGACGGTTCCCACCGCCCGGTAGAGATTCTGGAGAAGGGCCGCGACCGACAGCCCGCCGCTCGCCGCGACGAGCTCCGCCGCCAGGAGACACGCCAGGATCCCGTCCTTCTCCGGGACATGTCCCCGCACGGTGAGGCCGGCGCTCTCCTCCCCGCCCAGGAGGATCTTCCCCTGGGTCAGCAGGTCGCCGATGTACTTGAAGCCGACCGGCGTCTCGTAGACCGGCACCCCCCGGCGACGCGCCGCGGCGTCCACCAGGTGGCTCGTGGCGACCGAGCGCGCGACCCCTCCCTCCCACCCCCTCGTCCCGGCCAGATAGTCCAGCAACAACCCCAGGAGGTAGTTGGGCTCGACGAAGGTGCCGTCGGTGTCCAGGAGGCCGAACCGGTCGGCGTCGCCGTCGGTGGCGAGGCCCAGGTGCGCCCCCGTCTCCCGGACGGCGCGGGCGAGATCCGCCAGGTTCTCGGCGCTGGGCTCGGGCGTCCCGCCCCCGAAGAGCGGGTCGCGGGACGCGTGGATGACCGTCACGTCGCAGCCGGCCTCGCGGCAGAGGGTATCCAGGTAGCCCCGTCCCGTCCCGTACAGGGGGTCCACGACGACCTTGAGGCGCGCGCGCCGGAGGCACGGGATGTCCAGGAGCGCGAGGACGCGCTCTCTGTAGGGAGGGGACGGATCGGTGGGGGTGATCGGAGCGGCCGGGGGGCCGGCGAGGGCGGCCGGGGGAAGGGGTGGGCCCTCCAGGAGCCGGTTGGCCTCGGCCTCGATGGCGGCCGTCACCTCCGGGAGGGCCGGGCCGCCCGAGGCCATGGAGAACTTGATGCCGTTGTACTCGGGGGGATTGTGGCTAGCGGTGATGTTGAGTCCCCCCGCCGCGTTCCGGTGCTGGATCTCCGTCGCGATGGCCGGGGTGGGCGTGTCCCGGCTGCAGAGATAGACCGGCAGCCCCCGCACGGCCAGCCCCGCCGCCGCCTCCCGAGCGAAGGCCTCCGAGAGAAACCGGGTGTCGTACCCGACCACCACCCCCCGTCCGGCCAGCCCACTCTCCTTCACGTAGCGGGCGATGGCGGCGGTGACGATCCGGGCCCGGGCAAAGGTGAAATCCTCCGCCAGAATCCCCCGCCAGCCCGAGGTGCCGAATCGGATCGGGGGCACGGCGCGCCTCCTCCATTCTGCCCCCCCTGCCCCCCCACAAGCCCGCAAAGCCCAAAAAATTCCGAAGGTTGGCCGAGAATACTGGGCGCCTTCAGGCTTGTCAAGGTGCCCGGCGCCGGGAGGGACGCCGGCCCGCACGCCGGGAGCGAGGCGCTCTCTTCGGGCGTTCTCCTGGGGGGGCCTCCCCACGCGCTCCCGGCGCGCCTTCTCCCACATACACGCGCGGGACCCGGGGGGTGATGCCGCAGAGGATCTCGTAGGAGATGGTATCCGCCAGGCCGGCCCACTCCTCGGCGGGAATGACCTCCGTTCCCTGTGCGCCGAGGAGGACAACCGGGTCCTCCTCGCTCACCTCCGGGATGCCGGTGACGTCCACCATGACCATGTCCATGCAGACCCGACCCACGACGGGAGCCCGCTTGCCCCGGAGGAGGACCGCACCCCGGTTGCTGAGGAGGCGGGGAAAGCCGTCCCCGTACCCGACGGGCAGGGTGGCGATGCGCATCCGAGCCGGCGCGACGAAGGTGCACCCGTAGGAGACGGTGGTCCCGGCCGGGACCCAACGCACCTGAGCCACCCGCGTCTCCAGGGTGAGGGCCGGGCGGAGAGGGATGGGGGGCGACGCGTCGGGCGACGGGGGACAGCCGTAGAGGGCGATGCCGATCCGGACCAGGTCCAGGCGGGCTTCGGGCAGAGCGAACGTCGCGGCGCTATTGGCGGCGTGGCGGAGGAGGGACGGACCCGCCCGCAGATGCGCAGAGGCCAGGGCCTTGTGAAAGTGCCGGAGCTGCTCCCGGGCATGGGCAGCTTCCGGCGCGTCGGCCGCCGCAAAGTGGGTCATCACGCCCCCCAGGCGAAGTCCCGGGAGCCGGCCGATGACTCCCGCGAGCGCGGCCACCTCCTCCACCGGGACCCCGACCCGCCCCATCCCCGTCTCTACCTTGAGGTGCACCGGGAGGGTGCGGCGCGCTTTCCGGGCCGCGCGGGAGAGGGCCTCTGCGAGCCGGGTCGAGTGGACCATCTGGTCGAGGCCCGCCCCAGCCACCAGCTGCGCCTGGGCGGGTACCGTCGGCCCGAGGACGAGGATGGGGGCCGTGATCCCGGCTGCCCTGAGGGCTACCCCCTCCTCCGGAAGGGCCACCCCGAGCCATTCGGCCCCTGCCCCAAGGGCCGTCCGGGCCACGGGCACCAGGCCGTGGCCGTAGGCGTCCGCCTTGACGACCGCCATGAGGCGGACGCCCTTTCCCACCAGGGCCTTGATATTCCGGACATTGTGGGCGATCGCTCCGAGGTCCACGACGGCCCTGGTGGGCCGGAGCTGGGTATGTGACACCTGGATCCCGATACGATCTATCGCCATTTATGTGAGATCAGAGGAGAAAAACGAAGAAAAATCAAGAAAGAGATTGATCCTATCGTATCCATTGGACTCTTCCCACAGTCTTTGGTGTCCCTTGGAGTTTTTTCCTCTTGATTTCTGGACATATTGGAAGTACTTTAAGCCGTGCTGGCACTCGCTTGATGAGAGTGCCAACAACGGAACTGGGGCCATTCTGCCGAGGTGGTCCTGATCGGCCGCATCCTAGCACGACGGTGGAAGCCGCCAACACATAATGTTGAGGAGGTGAGACCGGCACGAAGTGGTGCACCGGCGGTTCGGCATCACGCCCACCGCCGGGGGGCGGAACGGGGTTGGCGAACTGATCTAGAGACCTGGAGAAGGGAGGGGGCAGGACCATGGCACGAAAGATTCAACCTCTCCACGACCGCATCATGATCAAGCGGCTGGAGGAGCAGGAGGTCAAGAAGGGCGGCATCATCATCCCGGACACGGCGAAGGAGAAGCCCCAGGAGGGGGAGGTCATCGCGGTGGGCCCCGGGAAGCGGGACGACCACGGCAAGCTCATGCCCCTGGACGTCAAGGTGGGGGACAAGATCCTCTTCGGGAAGTACTCCGGGTCCGAGGTGAAGCTCGGCGACGAGGAGTACCTGATCATGCGGGAGGAAGATGTCCTCGGGATTCTGAAGTAAGCGGCCGCCCGCCCGGCGGCTCCACCAAGGAGGACCAGCCCGATGCCAGCCAAGCAGCTCAAGTATGACGAAGAAGCGCGGCGCGCCATCCTGCGGGGCGTCGAGAAGCTCGCCCACGCGGTCGTGATCACCCTCGGCCCGAAGGGGCGCAACGTCGTCCTCGACAAGAAGTTCGGCGCCCCCGTCATCACCAAGGACGGGGTCACGGTCGCGAAGGAGATCGAGCTCGAGGACCCCTTCGAGAACATGGGGGCCCAGATGGTCAGGGAGGTCGCCTCCAAGACCTCGGACGTGGCCGGGGACGGGACCACCACCGCCACCGCGCTCGCCCACTCCATCTTCCGGGAGGGGATGAAGAACGTGACCGCCGGCGCGAACCCCATGGCGCTGAAGCGGGGGGTCGAGAAGGCGGTCGAGGCGGTGGTAGAGGAGATCAAGAAGCTCTCCAAGCCCACCAAGGGCAAGAAGGAGATCTCCCAGGTCGCCACCATCTCCGCCAACAACGACAAGGCCATCGGGGACCTCATCGCCGATGCCATGGAAAAGGTGGGGAAGGACGGCGTCATCACCGTGGAGGAGGCGAAGGCGATGGAGACCACCCTCGAGGTGGTCGAGGGAATGCAGTTCGACCGGGGCTACATCTCCCCCTACTTCGTCACCGACCCGGAGCGGATGGAAGTGGTCCTGGAGAACCCCCTGATCCTCATCCACGAGAAGAAGATCAGCAACATGAAGGACCTCCTCCCCATCCTGGAGCAGATCGCGAAGATGGGGAAGCCCTTGCTCATCATCTCCGAGGACGTGGAGGGAGAGGCCCTCGCCACCCTGGTCGTCAACAAGCTCCGGGGGACCCTCTCCACGTGTGCGGTCAAGGCCCCCGGCTTCGGCGACCGCCGGAAGGAGATGCTGAAGGACGTCGCCACCCTCACGGGCGGCGAGGTCATCTCCGAGGAGCTGGGGATCAAGCTGGAGAACATCCGCCTGGAGGACCTCGGCAAGTGCAAGAAGGTGGTGGTGGACAAGGAGAACACCACGCTGATCGAGGGGGCCGGCTCCCAGAAGGAGATCGAGGGACGGATCAAGCAGATCCGGACCCAGATCGAGGAGACCACCTCGGACTACGACCGGGAGAAGCTCCAGGAGCGGTTGGCCAAGCTCGCCGGCGGGGTCGCCGTCATTAAGGTCGGGGCGGCCACCGAGGTGGAGATGAAAGAGCGGAAGGCCCGGGTGGAGGACGCGCTCAACGCCACCCGCGCCGCGGTCGAGGAGGGGATCGTCCCCGGGGGCGGGGTGGTCCTTCTGCGGGCGGGGAAGGCCCTCGAGGCCCTCAAGCTCGAAGGGGACGAGAAGACCGGGGCCGAGATCGTCCGGCGGGCCCTCGAAGAGCCGATCCGCCAGATCGCCGAGAACGCCGGTACCGAAGGCGCCATCGTGGTTCAGAAGGTCCGGGACGGCAAAGGGGCCTACGGGTTCAACGCCGAGACCAACGCCTTCGAGGACCTGATGGAGGCGGGGATCATCGACCCCACCAAAGTCACCCGGGTGGCGCTGCAGAACGCGGCCTCCATCGCCGCGCTCCTCATCACCACCGAGTGCCTGGTGACGGAGATTCCCGAAAAAGAGAAGACGCCTCCGATGCCGCACGGCGGCGGCGGCGGCATGGGTGACATGTACTAGCCTGCAGAACGCGAGGATGCGTCAGGGGGTCCCCGGCAGCCACCCGAGCAGCCCCCTGTGGTGATACTTCGAAGCCCCCGGTCGCGCCGCGGCCGGGGGCTTCGGCTTTCGGTGCGCCGGCCGAAGGGGCCGCCCCCCGGCCCTAAAGCCGTACGCCCCGGCCGGAGAGCCAGGGCGCAGCGAACGGTCGGGGGCGGGGGGGTGCCTCACATGGTCTTGCGGCTGGTAGCCGAAGCGTAGCCTCCCTCGAGCAGGCCGCTCAGGTCGCTCAGGGTCGCCCCCTCCACCTCCACGTAGGCCCCGGAGGGCGTCCCCTGGGTGACGAATCCCTCGTCCACGTGGGTCTCCGGAGCCTCATCCTGCTTCCCCACGGTCACCAGGATCATCGGGTCTTCGATCAGCGACCAGGTATCCTTGCCATTCCGGGCGTCCAGCACAATCAGGACGAAGGCCGGGTCCGTGGGCTCGAGCCCCCGCATCAGCAGCACGGGGAAGTCGGGGTTTCCCCAGAGGCGCCCCTGCGCCACGGGGGTGAAGTGGCGGAGCGTCTCAGCGTCGGTGAAATCGGGGATGGCGTTCGGGAGGGAGCGGGAAGTCGCTTCCTCTTCGACGGACGGGGGCTCGCCGGCAGCCGCTGCGGGGAGCCCTGCGACGGCGGCGGCGAGGAGCAGCGTCAGGCCAGCGACGGTCTCCTTCACTGCTTGCCCTCCGGTATCGTGCGGGGTCACCCCGCTCGGGTTTCGGAGTCAACTGGTCTCCAACCTTTAGATAGCAAGTTGTGTGCCAGGGATTCGCGGAGCAGGGAAGGTGGGGGATCCGAACCGGAACTCTACACAAAGTGGGCCCTTCGCGGGGAACCTCCCCTACCTGCTCCCCTCGGAGCGGCCCCGCGCTTCCGCGGAACGTCACGAGCGGGTGCGAATTTGGTCGCGGGCGGGCGGAGAGAGTCGGACAGGTCCGGGACCGGGGGCTTGGGGATTCGAGTGCTCAGAAGAGGGGGGCTGCTCGCTCGAGTGTCCAGGCGAGGAGGCCGGCCAGGAAGAGGCCCGGGAGCATGTTCGCCACCCGGAGCGTCGCCAGGCCCCAGATATTGACCGCGAGGCACGCGATCATGAGCCCGCCAGTGGCGGTCACCGCCTGCACCACCGGGGGGGTCATCACCTCCCGGAGGCCGCCCGCCGCTACCGTCAGGGCCCCCTGGTAGAAAAAAACCGTCCCGGCCGCGAAGGTGGTCCCGAACCCGAGGCTGGCAGCGATGGCGGTGGAGGAGATCCCGTCCAGGACCGCCTTCGTGAAGAGCAGGGTGGCATCTCCCTGGAGCCCGTCCTGGAGGGAGCCCAGGATCGTCATGGGCCCCACGCAGAAGAGGAGACTCGCCGTGACGAAGGCCCGCGCGAACTGGTCATTGCCCGGGCGGGCGAAGCGGCGCTCCAGGCGCTGCCCGAGCCGGTCGAGACCCCCCTGAATGTCCAGCAGCTCTCCCACGATCGCCCCTCCGGCCAAACTGAGGAGGACCACGATGATCTTCCGCCCGGAGTCGGCCGCCAGCCCCATCTGCAGGCCGATGAGGAGCGTCACCGCCCCCACGGCCTGCATGGCCACTTCCTGAACACGGGGGGGGAAGCGCCGCTTGAGGAGGACCCCGACCGTGCTTCCCACCAGGACCGTTCCGGTGTTGACCAGCGTCCCCAGCATCCCGGCTCCGTGAAGGGTACACGCACCGGCCCGCGCCGGCGGGCCGCGCCACCTGGGGCTAATGGAAACGAGGCAAATTGTGTGACGCAGAGTCCGGGTGGCGCCGGATGCCGCCCGACGGCCCCCGGTGCGGAGGGGGGGCCCATCGGCGCTTGGCCGATGGGGGGAACCACGGGAGGGTTCCCCCGAGGGGCCGGGGGCCGGGGCGGCGCCGGCGACAGGACCCGGACGTGGTCACGCTGATTCTGTCGTTTGTGTTACCCGAACATCCCCCCCATCCGGGCCCCGGCGACCCGATTGACCAGGGCGAGGCTCAGGGCGGCCACGACGATCAGGATAAAGGAGAGGGCCGCCGCCTCGTTCGCGGAGCCGGCGATGTAGAACGTGAAGATCCCGACCGTCATCGTCTCCCAGCCCCCGAGATTGAGGAAAATGGTGGCCGAGGCCTCCTGCAGGGAGGTCATGAAGGAGAAGAGGGAACCCACGAGGATCCCCTTCCAGATCATGGGGAGGGTAATATCCCAGAACGTGCGGAGCTTACTCGCCCCCACGCTCCCCGCCGCCTCTTCCAGCGACCGGTGGACCAGGAGGAGGGAGCTGAACGACCCCCGCACCGTGTACGGCAGCCGCCGCACCGCCAGGACGAGCGGCATGATGATCCAGAGGCTCGTCAGCCCCACCGTCAGGCCGGGGAGGGGGGCGTGGAAGGCCCGGATGTAGGCGATGCCGATGGCCGTCCCCGGGATGGCCAGGATGAGCGTGTTCAGGGCATCCAGGAGCCCCCTCCCGGGAGCCTTCGTCCGGCCCAGGATCCAGGCGATCGGGACGCCGACGGCGATGCAGAGGGCGACGGCCAGACCGGAGTAGAGGAAGGAGTTCAGGATGTACTTGGGGGTCTCCGCCGTCACCCGCGTGAAATAGGCGAGGGTGTACTGGAGGGGGAAGGGGGTGAGGGACCAGGCCCTGCCGAAGGCGGCCAGCGTGACCCCCAGGAACGGGATGAAGGCGAGCAGCATCAGCAGGCTGAGGAAGGCGACCGCCAGGGCCTGCCTCCCGGGGGAGAGGCGGCGGCGCTCCACCCGGGAATAGGCCAGGGAGGAATAGTCCTTGATGGCCACGTACTGCTTGGCGGCGAGGAGGAAGACGATCGCCAGCATCACCATCAGGGCGGAGATGACGATCCCCATCCGGAAGATCCGCCGGTCCACAAACTGCACGATATTGAGGTAGGCCTGGGAGGCGAGCAGTTCGTGGACCCCCACCACCAGCGGGGTGGCGAAGTCGGCGAAGGTCCAAATGAAGACCAGCAAGGCTCCCGCGACGTACCCCGGGGTGGTGAGCGGGAGGGTGATGGTCCAGAGTTTGCGCCAGCCCCGGGAGCCGACCGACTCCGCCGCCTCCTCGAGGCTGCGGTCGATCTTCGCGAGCGCGTCCAGGACGTTCAGCGTGATCATGGGGAAGAGGTGCAGGGTCTCCACCAGCAGGACGCCGTGGACCCCGTACATGAAATTGATGGGGTGCCGCAGCCCGAGGTAGTCCATGAGGAGGACGTTCACCGTCCCCGCGCGCCCCAGGATGAAGACGAACCCGAGGACCCCCACCAGCGGGGGGGAGATGATCGGGAGGAGGGTGAGGTACGAGAAGAGGCCCCGCCCTGTGAACTCGTAGCGGACCAGGAGGATCGCGACCGCGATTCCCACCACCGAGGTGGTCAGGACGGTCCCAAAGCCGAGGAGGAGCGAGTTCACCAGGGAGCGGAGGTAGAAGGCGTCGGTGAAGAACTCCCGGAAGTTCTCCAGGGTGAGGGCACCGGCGTCGTTGGAGAAGGCGTCGTAGAAGAGGCGGAGGAGCGGGTACAGGAGGGTCAGGAGGAGAAAGCCCCAGATGGCCGCGAAACCGCCGACGGCGGCGAGGCGGGTCCGGATGCGCGGGGCCGCTGCCGCCGCTGGGAGGGCAGCAGGCTCACCCATAGGGCCTCCGGCTGGCTGCGCCTAGGCGGGAACGGGGAGGGTGCCTTCAGCCGGCAAGAGGACGGTCACGGACACCCCCACCTCCAGCCGCTCGTGACGCCAGGGATCCCGGACGTCCACCTTCAGGAGGGTCCCGCCCGCCGCCTCCACGTCATAGCGAAGGGTGTTCCCCAGATAGGAGGCGAAGGCGATCTTGCCGGGGATCCGGTTCTCCTTCCCTCCGTCTCCCCCTGCCGGGGCCAGGGAGGCGTTCTCGGGGCGGACGGAGAGCAGGCACCGGTCGCCGGACTTCAGGCCCAGGCGCCGGAGGGCCTGAAGCTCCCCCAGGGCCGTTTGGACCCGGAGCAGGCCATCCCGCTCTCCCGCGACGGTTCCCGGGATGAGGTTATTCACCCCGATGAAGTCAGCCACGAAGGGGGTTGCCGGCTCCTCATACAGTTCCCTGGGGGTCCCGACCTGGAGGAGCTTCCCTTGATTGAGGACGGCGATGCGATCCGAGAGGGAAAGGGCTT
>DASYVA010000190.1 GCA_036000645.1 Candidatus Methylomirabilis sp. | reverse complement strand
CATCACAGCTCTTCGATGGCGATATGGTCGTTCGTGTGGACGCAGAGGGAGGCGGCGATCTTCATGGCCTCCTCGGTGATCGTTCGGGCATCCAGGTCGGTGAACTTCACCAGCGCCCGCGCCGCGGCGGCCGCGTAGGGCCCCCCCGACCCGATGGCCATGATCCCGTCATCGGGCTCGATGATGTCCCCGGTCCCCGAGACGAGGAGGGAATGCTCCTTATCCACGACGGCCAGGAGGGCCTCCAGGCGCCGTAACGCCCGGTCGGTCCGCCAGTCCTTGGCGAGCTCCACGGCCGCCCGGGGGAGGTTCCCCCGATACTCCTCCAGCTTCGCCTCGAACCTGGTGAAGAGCGCGAAGGCGTCCGCGGCCGCGCCGGCGAACCCCGCCAGGATCTGGTCGTGGTGCAGCCGGCGGACCTTCTTCGCCGTGTGCTTCATGATCGTGTCCCCGAAGGAGACCTGCCCGTCGCCGGCCAGGCAGACCTTCCCCCGGTGCCGGACCGAGAGGATGGTGGTACCGTGCCCGCGTGCTCGCTCTCCCTGCACGTTCGGTCTCCCCGTCACGCCTTCGGGTGGGCCCGATCGTACACCTCCATCAGGCGGTCCAGGTGGAGGTGGGTGTAGCGCTGCGTCGTGGAGAGCCGGGCGTGGCCCAGCATCTCCTGGATGGCCCGGAGGTCGGCCCCGGCGTCCAGCAGGTGCGTGGCGAAGGAGTGGCGGAGGCCGTGGGGGGTGATCCGGCCGTGGAGCCCCGCCCGTGCCAGCCCGGCGGCGAGGCGGCGGCCGACGCTCCGGGCCGTGAGCCTCCCCCCCGCCCGGTTCAGGAAGAGGGCCGCGGTCGGGTTGCCCCGTCGCGCCGCCAGCTCCCCCCGCCTCGCGAGGTAGGCCTGGAGCGCCCCCACGGCCTGGGTCCCGAGCGGGACGACGCGCTCCCGCCCTCCCTTCCCCAGCACCCGCACCAGGCCCTCCTCCAGGTCCACGTCCGAGAGATCGAGGCCCGTCAGCTCCCCCACCCGGAGGCCGGCGGCGTAGGCCACCTCGAAGAGGGCCCGGTCCCGGAGCGCGCCCGCCGTCCCCCCGGGGGGCCCAGCCAAGAGCTGCGCGGCCTCGTCCACGGTGAGGTACCGGGGCAGGCGCTCCGGCCCCCGGGGGCCTGGAACGACCCGCGCCGGGTTGGCCTTCAGGAGCTCCTGCCGGCACCAGAACTGGAAGAACCCCCGCACCGCCGCGAGCTTCCTGGCCACCGTCCTGCGGGCATCCCCCGCCTTCAGGCGCGCCGCGACGAAGGCCCGGACGGCCAGGGGGTCCACGGCCTCCAGCCGGACCGGGCCTCCGCCTCGCCCAACCCCCCCCTCCAGGAACGCAGCGAACTGGCGCAGATCCGTCGCGTAGGCCCGACGGGTGTGGGGGGAAGCAGCCCCCGCCTCCAGGCCCTGCAGGTACGCCCCGATCCGCTCCCGCACGGCGCTCTCCCTCCTCCGGGCCTAAATGGCGAAGAGGGGGCGGCACGCGCCATCCCCCTCGGCGCACACAATACGCGGAGTCCCAGGACTCGTCAACCCAAGAATTGCCGCCAGGCCTCAAGGGCCGCCAGGGCGCGCTCGACCAGCGCCTCCGCCCGGGTCCGGCGATCGCGGATGGGGCGGGCAAGCGGCGGCAAGAGGCCGAAGTTCACATTCATGGGGGCGAAGTCTGGCCGGGCCACCTCCGTCACGTAGCGGAGGATGGCGCCGAGGAGAGTCTCGGGGGGCGGGACGACAGGGGGCGCGCCCTGGAGGAGCCGGGCGGCGTTCAGGCCGGCCAGGAGGCCGGCCCCCACCGACTCGGTGTACCCCTCCACCCCGATGAGCTGGCCGGCGAAGAGGAGGCTGCTGTCCCCGCGGAACTGGAGGGTTGGCGTGAGGAGCAACGGGCTGGCGATGTAGGTGTTCCGGTGGACGCTCCCGTAGCGCAGGAACTCGGCCTGGGCGAGGCCCGGGATCATCCGGAAGACCCGCTGCTGGTCGCCCCGCCGCATCCGCGTCTGGAACCCCACCAGGCCGTACATCGCGCGGGCGGCGTCCTCCGGGCGGAGCTGCACCACGGCGTGCGGGCGCTTGCCGGTCCGGGGGTCGGCGAGGCCGACCGGCTTCATGGGGCCGAAGCAGAGGGCGTCCTTGCCCCGGCGGGCCAACTCCTCGATGGGGAGGCAGCCCTCGAAGAAGGGGGTCTCCTCGAAGGGGTGCAGAGGGTAGAGCTCCGCCGCCCGGAGGGACTCCCAGAAGGCGGTGTACTCCTCCTCGTTCAGGGGGCAGTTCAGGTAATCGTCCCCCCCCTTCCCGTACCGGGAGGCGGCAAAGGCCACCGTCCGATCCACGGTCTCGGCCGCCACGATCGGCGAGATGGTATCGTAGAAGAAGAGGCGGGCCCGGGGGGCGGCGGCGGGAGTGAGGCCGGGGCGCGCCTCCTGCTCCCCCAGAAAGCGGGCGAAGAGGGCACAGAGGTCTTCCGCCAGCGCCTCGGAGGTGAGGGGGCCGGTGGCCACGATGCAGGGCCGGTCGGCTGGGAGGGCCTTCACCTCATCGCGGACGATGGTGATGCGGGGGTGTCCGGCCAGGCGGTCCGTCACCTCGGCGGCGAAGGCCTCCCGCTCCACGGCCAGCGCGGTGCCGGCCGGGACGGCATGCCGCTTCCCCACCTCCAGGATGAGGGAGCGGAGCCGGCTCAGCTCAGCGTTCAACAAGCCGCTGGCGGTGCTCAGCTCCAGGGACTTGAGGGAGTTGCTGCAGACCAGCTCCGCCAGGTGGGAGGTCTTGTGCGCGGGGGTGGGAACGGCCGGCCGCATCTCGTAGAGATGCACCGTCGCGCCGGCCTCGGCGGCCTGCCAGGCCGCTTCGGCGCCGCTAAGGCCGCCCCCGATGATCGTCACGGAGGACATGAGAGTCGTCAGGAGGCAGGGGCCGCCGCCGGCTCCGGCGCGCCGGGGGCCTTGCTGAAGTCACACCCCTCGGCCGCGCACCGGAGCGTCACCTCACCCCCCCGCTTCCGCTTCTCCACCAGGAACTTGGCGCCACACTGGGGGCAAGGCTCGGGGATGGGCCGGTCCCACAGGGCATAGGTGCAGGTCGGGTAGGCGCTGCAGCCGTAGAACGGCCTCCCCCGCTTGGTCCGCCTCTGGGCGAGCGGCGCCCCGCACTGGGGACAGTCCACGCCGATGGGAAGCGACTTGATGGCCTTGCACTTCGGGTAGGTGGAGCAGGAGAGGAAGCGGCCGTACCGGCCGGTCCGGATGACCATGGGGGCGCCGCATTTCTCGCAAATCTCGTTCGTCGGCTCCGGGGGGGGCGCGGCAGCCCGCTTCCCCCCGTCGACCCGGACCACCGTCCGGCACTCCGGGTAGCCGGAGCAGGCGAGGAAAGGACCGTACCGGCCCTTCTTCAGGACCATAGGCCGGCCGCACTTCTCGCAGACCTGCGGCGCCCCCTCGGGGAGCGCGGCCTCCGCGGGCGCCCCGTTCCCGCCCTCCCGCGGCAGCTCCCGAGTGGCCTTGCACGTGGGATAGGTGGAGCAGGCCAGGAACTTCCCGAACCGCCCCCACTTGATGACCATGGGGGCGCCGCACTTCTCGCACCGCTCGTCGGTCTCCTGCTCCATAGCCTTGATGTTGGCCATGGAGGCCTTGGCCTCCTTCAGCCACTTGGCGAAGAAGTGGTAGAAGCGGTGCAGCTCTTCCAGCCACTCCGCCTTTCCCTCCTCGATCTCGTCCAACCGGCTCTCCATGAGCGCGGTGAACTCGTAATCCATGATCCGGGGAAACGACTTGACGAGGAGGTCCACCACGATCTCTCCGAGCTCCGTGGGAACGAACTTCCCCTTCTCCTTCACCGCGTAGTCCCGAGTCTGGATAGTGGAGAGGATGGCGGCGTAGGTGCTGGGCCGGCCGATGCCCCGCTCCTCCAGCTCCTTGACCAGGGTCGCCTCGGTATAGCGGGGCGGGGGCTGGGTGAAGTGCTGCTCCGGGTGAAGGCCCCGCAGGGCCAGATCCTCCCCCTCCCGCATCGGGGGGAGGGTGAGCTCCGCCGCCTCCCCGTTGCCCTCCTCCTCCTCGGTCTCGTGGGGGGGACGCTTCGCGACCTCGTCGGTCCCCTCCACGTACACCTGCATGAACCCCGGAAACCGCATCACCCGCCCGGTGGCCCGCAGGAGGTACCGTCCCGCTGCGATGTCGGCCGTGGTGACGTCGAAAAGCGCCGGCGGCATCTGGGAGGCGACGAACCGGTTCCAGATGAGGGTGTACAGGGCCAGCTGATCCCGGCCGAGGTAGGGCCGGACCGCCCCCGGCTCCCGCATGACCGCGGTGGGGCGGATGGCCTCGTGGGCCTCCTGGGCGCCGCGGGCGCTCTTGTAGACCGGAGGGGTCTCCGGGAGGAAGGCCCCCCCGAACTTCTCGGCGATGTAGGCCCGGACCTCCGCCACCGCCTCGGCGGCCACGCGCGTGGAGTCGGTCCGCATGTAGGTGATCAGGCCGATGGCCCCCTCGTCCCCCAGCTCGATCCCCTCGTACAACTGCTGGGCCACCTGCATGGTCTTCCGGGCCGCAAAGCCCAGCTTCCGGGCCGCCTCCTGCTGCAGCTTGCTGGTGATGAAGGGGGGAACGGGGTGGCGCTTCCGCTCCTTGGTGGCGAGGTGGGCCACCCGAAAGGTCTCGCGCTCCAACTCCGCCACGGCAGCGGACGCCGCGGCCTGATCCGGGAGGCGGATCTTCTCCCCATCAACCTTGATCAGCCGTGCCGTGAACTCCGGGGGGTGTCCCGCGGCGAACCGCGCGTCCACCGTCCAGTACTCGGTGGGGACGAAGGCCCGGATCTCCTTCTCCCGGTCCACGACGAGGCGGAGGGCCACCGACTGGACCCGGCCGGCCGAGATCCCCCGCCGCACCTTCTCCCACAGGAGGGGGCTGATCTTGTAGCCCACGAGGCGGTCCAGGATCCGGCGGGCTTGCTGGGCCTCCACCTTCCGGGGGTCAATCTTCCCGGGGGTGGCGAAGGCCTGCTGCACGGCGCGCTTGGTGATCTCGTTGAAGAGGACCCGGTGCACCGGCCGGCGCGCCCCCTTCAGTTCCTGGGCCAGGTGCCAGCCGATCGCCTCCCCCTCCCGGTCTGGATCGGTCGCCAGGAAGACGGCTGCGGAGGCCTTGGCCGCCTTCTTCAACTCGGCCACCACCTTCTCCCGGCCCTTGATGATCTCGTACTGGGGCTTGAAATTGTGCTCCACGTCCACCGCCAGCCCCTTGACCGGCAGGTCGCGGACGTGCCCCATCGAGGCCTTGACCAGGTAGTTCCGCCCCAGGAACTTGTTGATGGTCTTGGCCTTCGCCGGGGACTCCACGATGACCAGCGACTTGGGCACGGTGCGTTACGCTCCTCTCGGGTTTTTTCGTCCGAGTACTATACGAGTACTATATTAGATGATGCCGCAGGCGATCGGGGCGCGACCGGGCGTCCCATCCAAAGACTGTATTATAGCCGACCGCCCGCCCTGATATAGGTCTGGCCCGGCAGCTGTCGGGCAAAACCCGCCATTTCCAGGGCTAACAGACCCGCCGCCACACGCCCGGCGGGGAGCGCCGTGCGGGTGGCCAGGGCGTCGATGTGGGCCGGCTCGGAGGCGAGCACCCCCCAGATCAGCCGCGCCTCCTCCGGGAGGCCCTCCGGGAGGGTAACGGGCGCGGCGGCCGCTGGCCTCACCCAGCCCGGGATCAGCTCCTCCAACACGTCAGCCCAGTCCTCCGTCAACTTCGCCCCCGCCTTGATGAGCCGGTTGGTTCCAACGGAGGTCCCGGCGGTCACGGGGCCCGGGACCGCGAACACCTCGCGATCTTGCTCCAGAGCACAGCGGGCCGTGACGAGGGCCCCGCTCCGCTCCGCCGCCTCCACCACGACCACGCCCCGGCAAAGCCCGCTGATGATCCGGTTGCGCCGGGGAAAGTTCACCGGCAGCGGGCGGGTCCCCAGCGGGAACTCGCTGAGGAGCGCCCCCCGGCGGACTACCCGCTCGGCGAGGCCGCCCGACCCGGCGGGATAGGTCACGTCGAGGCCGCACCCGAGGACCCCCACCGTGATCCCTCCCCCCTCGAGAGCCCCGCGATGCGCCGCCGCGTCGATCCCCCGGGCGAACCCGCTCACCACCGCCAGGCCGGCCCGGGCCAGATCGCCGGCCAGCCCCTCCGCCACCATCCGGCCATAGGAGGTGGCCTCGCGGGCTCCCACCACCGCCACCGCCATCACCCCGGGAGGAGGCAGGTTCCCCCGCACGAACAAGGCCGGAGGGGGATCCGGGATCTGGCGGAGGAGGGGCGGGTAGGCCGAGTCGGCGAGGGTGAGGGCGGATCCTCCGAGGGCGCTCAGGCGGCGCAGCTCGTGTCCGACCTCCTGTGCGAGCGCCGGATCGCGGAGGCGCTCGGCCACCTCCCGGGTTACCCCGGGGATGGCGGTCAGTGCTCCGGGCGATTCCGCCCGGAGGGCCCGGGCGTCCCCGAAGCGGGCCAGGAGGGCCGCGACCGCAGCCGGCGGCAGACCCGGGAGGAGCGCGAGGGCAACCAGGGCTTCCGGCTCCTCCACGCCCGCTCCTCCCGCCGCCGCGGCGGCCCTGCTCCTTATGGCATCTTCGCCGCCAGCCGGATCCGGTCCCCAACCCGGAGGTCGAGGTCGCTCCGGAGGACCCGCGCCGTCGCAGTCCGCTCCGTCACCCGGACCACCACCAGCTCCCCCCGCAGGGTGGGGCTGAGGCGGATCATCCCCCAGGCGCGGGGATCGGCCGCGAGCCCGGTCTCCCGGTGGACCGAGAAGACGTCACCCGGGACGATCCCGGCCCTGAGGCCGAGATCGATATACACGATGTGGAGCTCCCCCACCGAGACGCGATCCAGGTCAGTGTGGACGATCATCCCATCCGCGCTGACGCTGGTGGGAATCGCCGCGCCCAGGGCCGGGATCTCGGTGTCCTGGTAGCGCAGGAGTATATCGCCCGCGGTCATGTCCTCGCATCCGTAGATGACCTTCGCGCGGACGGATCGCTCCTGGATCTCCGTCACCTGGACGAGGCCCCGGCTCCGGATGAGGCGGCCCAGGGTTCTGCCGCTCTGCGGATGGCTGACCGGGGCTTCCTGGCGGACGACCTGGAAGACCTCCCCCACTTGCGCGGAGGTGCCAGGACGCAGGGTCAGGAAGACCGTGTCGTGGGGCCCGATGGTCTCGCTGTCCCGGAGCGGCCGGAGGATGTTCCCCACGCCCAGCGGGCCTCCCTCGTGGACGAAACCCAGGCAGAAGTACTGCCCGCGGGTGACGACCAGAATGGGAGCGGGCAGGGGCACGATCACGGTGGGGACACCCCCCGGCTCCTTGGGCGGCTCCGCCGGCGCGCCCGGCGCGCCCGGCGCGCCCGGGACGGCCGCGACCGGCTCGGATGGGGTCGCCAGGGGAGCACCTCCCGGTGCGGGGAAGGCGACGCCCGGCGCTCCCGGCAGGGCCATCGCCTCAGGCGGGGCGGGGGCCAGGCCCGGGATCATCAGGGGGTCTCCCGGATAGATCCGGTTTGGGTTGATGACGAACTTGTTCCGTTCCCAGATCCTGGGCCAGAGGAACGGGTTCTGCAGGAACTGGCCGGAGAGGAACCAGAGGTTGTCCCCGGGGCGGACGACGTAGACGCCCGCCGCCACCTCGGGCCCCGCCGGCGGCGGGGAGGCCGGCGTCTGCTGCCCCCGGGTCTCCGGGCCGACCAGGGTGAGGGTCAGGAGAGCGAGGAGCCCCCCCGCCACCCGCATGGCCATCCTCATCGCGATGCTCCTCCTCCCCGCCACCGCGCCTGCCCCACCCCTATGAGCGGCGGCCGGTGGCCCCCGACGTGCTTTCCGGCCGGGCGAAGGCCCGATCCACGACCTCGCAGAGGGCGTGGCCGATGGTGATGTGAACCTCCTGGATCCGCGCCGCAGAGCGGGATGGGACGACCAGCGCCAGGTCCACCAGGGCGGCCAGGCGGCCGCCATCCCCTCCCGTGAGCCCGATCGTCTTCAGGCCGCGGGCCCGGGCAGCCTCCACGCCGCGCAGGACGTTCCGCGAGGTCCCGGAGGTGCTGAGGGCGATGGCGAGGTCCCCCGGCTTCCCGAGGGCCTCCACCTGCCGCGCGAAGATCTCTCCGAAATCCCAGTCGTTGGCGATGGCGGTCAGGGCCGAGGTATCGGTGGTGAGGGCGAGGGCCGCGAGCGGGGCCCGCTCCAGCCGGAACCGGCCTACGAACTCCGCCGCGAGGTGTTGGGCGTCGGCGGCGCTCCCCCCGTTCCCGAAAAAGAGGAGCCTCCCCCCGCGCCGCAGCGTCTCCACCGCCATCCCGGCCGCCTCCACCACCCGTGACAACGCCTCCGCCACGAAGGCGCGCTTCACCGCCGCGCTCTCGTCGAAGCACGCGGCGATGATGATCGCCTCCTCGCCCACCGTTCCTCCCATCCCCCGCCCCGCGCGCTACGCCTCCCGGAAAACGACCTTCCGCACCTCCACCCGGCCGAGACCGCTCTGCACCCGTCCCCCCGCTGCCACCAGGGCCTCCGCGTCCACGAGAAGCGAGGCCACGAAGACGGTGGGATCCTCCGACCCGTCGCCCTCAGCCTCCAGGGGTTCCTCCCAGAGCACCTGCTCTTCTGGAAAAAGGCTGTCGCTTCCCTCGTCCCGGAACTGCGACCGGTAGTACTTGATGGCTGCCATGCCCCTCGGTGGTTCCTCCAGCGCGTGCGGCTGCAGGCCGCCCCCGCGCGCCGCTCCGCGCTGGAGCGGGCCCGGGTTTTGTGCGCCACTATACACGCGGGCAGAGTCAAGTCAAGCGCAAAGCCCGGGAATTGCGGAGATGTCCGCGCTCCACGTCTCCGCGCCGCGTCTCGGGCTCCCGGTCATGCGGTCCCTCGCGCCTCGACTTCCCACCGCATGGCCTCCAGCTCGTCCCGGACCTGCGCGAGCAAAGACTCCGCCTGCGGATCCGAGCCGCCGCGCCCGTGGAGGTACCGCCGGAGGGTTTCCGTCCCCTTTGCGGCGTGCTCCCGCCGCGCCTCGAGACGTGTCCGGCGCTCCTCCAGGCTTGCCCCGAGCTCGTTCACGCAGGTCTCCAACTCCCGGAACCGGTCCGCCCGCCGGAGCCGCATGCGCAGGCCGAACTCCCCGCGCGCGTACGCCCGCAGCGTCTCCTGCAGGCGGAAGAGCGGCCCGGCTGTCCGGTGGGCCCCCAGAACCGCATGGATCCCCACGAGGAGAGCAATGATGAGGATGCTCGGCCAGACCCGCCCGTGCAGCCGCAGGATCTGCTGCGCCAGCTCGAGCTGCTCCGGGAAGTCCACGGCGGCACCGAACTCCCACTCGAGGGGGAGGAAGATGAGGAAACCGAGGAGCATCGAGTAGGCGAGGATATAGACGATGGCGGTCAGGGCGCTCGCCAGCTGATACGTGGGATGGATGAGGAGGTTTCTCCGCCGGAACCACCCCCGCGTGGCCATCCTGGAGCTCCTCGATACTGCACCACCGACCGTGGAGGGGGCACTGCGACTCGCCCTGACGGAGCCGAGCAATTCGCATGCCAGGGCAATAATATCAAGGGGTTCAGCGGTCAGGCTCAGGCGGGGCGGCGCCGGCGACGATCCGCGGCCAGGCGCCACTCGTAGACGATGGGGCTGGCCACGAACCAGGAGGAATAGGTCCCCACGATGATCCCGAGGAAGAGGGAGAGGGCGAAATCGCGGAGGACCTCCCCCCCGACGAGGAGCAGGGCCAGCACGGCCAGCAGGGTGGTGACCGCGGTCATCAGGGTGCGCGCGAGCACCTGATTGATGCTGGCATTCATCGTCTCGGCCAGCGTCTCCCGGCGCCGGGCCCGGAGGTTCTCCCGGATGCGGTCGAAGATGACGACGGTGTCGGTCAGGGAGTAGCCGGCCAGGGTGAGGAGCGCGGTGACGACGAGGAGGGTGATCTCGATGTCCAGGAGGAAGATGACCCCCAGGACCGCCAGGACATCGTGGAACGTCGCGACCGTGGCGGCAACGCCGAACCGGAGCTCGAAGCGCCAGGCGATGTAGGCCACGATCCCCACCAGCGAGAACAGGATGGCCCACAGGGCCGCCTTCTGCAGCTCCCGGCCGATCACCGGTCCGACTTCGCTCGAGGCCTCCACCTCCAGGGGGTTCTCGGGGAAGGCGGCCCGGAGGACCTCCTCCACCTGTCGGGCAGTCCCGGCGGGTGACTCCCCCTTCGCCTTGAGCCGGACCAGCACGCGGCGCCCCCCCACAAACTGCTGGAGGTCACTCTCCCCCGCGCCCGCCCCGGACAGGACCGCCCGGACCGCGCCCAGCTCCACCGGGTCCCGGAACCGGATCTGGACCGCGGTCCCCCCGGCGAAGTCGATTCCCAGATTGGCCGCGCCCCGCCAGATCTGGACGAGCGCGACGAGGCCGAGGAGCACCAGGCCCGCCGAGAGGAGGAAGGCCACCTTCCGCCAGCCGATGAAGTCAATCTTCGTATTGGTGAGGAGTTCCATCCCAAACCGGAATGCGCCCTAGGGCGACTCGAAGTAATCCGGACCAGTCCTGGTAGTCCGTTCTGCCGCGGGTCCTGTCGCCGGCCGGCCCCACTCGCGCCCGGGCTCCGTCACCCGCTCTGCCCCTTCCGCAATGCGGTGCATTGCGAAAGGAGGCCGAGGGGGTCCCACTCCGCCCGGGCGCTCGGGGGCAGCGCCCGGCGCCACCCGCGGCTCGCCTGGAATCCTAGCTGCAATTCGTTGGCCCGGCACTAAATGCTCAGGCGGCGTACGTGCCAACGTGCCGTCATCCAGTCGAAGACCACCTTGGTCCCCACGATGGCCGTGAACAGGTTGATGATCACCCCCAGGGTGAGGGTGACGGCGAACCCCTTGACCGGCCCCGACCCGAAGAGGAAGAGGGCAAACCCGGTGATGAGCGTGGTCACGTGGGAGTCGATGATGGCCACCCAGGCCTTCTCGTAGCCGGCGTCAATGCCGGCCCGGACCGTCTTCCCCAGGCGGAGCTCCTCGCGGATCCGCTCGAAGATGAGGACGTTGCTGTCCACGGCCATGCCGATGGTCAGCGCGATCCCGGCGATACCCGGCAGGGTGAGGGTGGCCCGGATCATGGCCAGGGCCCCGAGGAGCAGGAGGAGGTTGAGAAGGAGCGCCCCGACGGCGATGAGGCCCGCGCCCCGATAGTAGACCCCCATCAAGAGGATCACGAGGAGGCCCCCCAGCAGGCTGGCCCGCAGTCCGGCCGCGATCGAGTCCTCCCCGAGGGAGGGGCCCACGGTCAGGTTCGAGACGATATGCACGGGGGCAGGCAGCGCCCCGGCCCTGAGCACGATCGCCAGGTCCCGGGCCTCCTCCATCGTGAATCGCCCGGTGATCTGCGCCTGGCCCGCGGGGATCCGCTCGTTGATGCGGGGGGCGGAGTAGACGGTCCCGTCCAGGACGATGGCCAGCCGGCGCCCCACGTTCTTCTCGGTCACCTCCGCGAAGATCCGCGCCCCCTCCCGGTCGAACTCGATGCCCACGTACGGCTCGTTCGTCCTCTGGTCGATCCGGACCTCGGCCGAGGTGAGGGTGTCTCCGGTGAGGAGGGTGCGTTGCTCCAGGAGGTAGGGGATCCGGCGGACCACATTCCCCTTCTCGTCCAGGACCTTCTCGTAGAGGAGCTGGGAGCCCTCCGGGACCTTCCCGGCCAGCGCCTCCTCCGGGCTGTGCCGGTCGTCCACCAGCTTGAACTCCAGGAGGGCCGTCTGCCCGATCAGGTTGATGGCCCGCTGCGGGTCCTTGATCCCCGGGAGCTGGACCACGATCCGACTCCCTCCCTCCCGCTGGATGAGGGGCTCCGCCACCCCGAACTGGTCCACCCGGTTGCGGATCTTCTCCACGTTCTGGTCCACGGCCGCTTCGGCGATCCGGCTCGCCTCGGCGTCGCTCACGCGGAGCAGGAGCTCTCCGGCCTGCTCCCCGGCGGTCCGGGTCATCTCCCGGTAGGCGCCCAGGACCGTCTCGGCACGCTCCTGCTCCTTGGGGTCGGAGAAGCGAAGCCGCAGGGTCCGCCCTCCCGCGGGCTCCACCGTGACCCCCTTCAACCCCTCCCGTTCCAAGGCGCGCCGCAGCTCCGCCGCCCGCCGGAGAACGGTGTTCGCGACCGCCTGGGCCGCATCCACCTCCAGGACGAGGTGCATCCCGCCCTGGAGGTCGAGCCCCAGGTTGATCGGCTCGGGGGGGGGCGCG
>DASYVA010000189.1 GCA_036000645.1 Candidatus Methylomirabilis sp. | reverse complement strand
GTCATGCCGGGGGACAACGTCACCATGACGGTGGAGCTCATCACCCCCATCGCCATGGAGAAGGAGCTCCGGTTCGCCATCCGGGAGGGGGGGAAGACGGTGGGGGCGGGGGTCATCAGCGAGATCCTGGGGTAGGGCGCGATGCGGGAGATCATTACGCTGGAGTGCACGGACTGCAAGCGGCGGAACTACTCCAACACCAAGAACAAGCGGAACACCCCGGACCGGCTCGAGCTGAAGAAGTACTGCCGCTGGTGCCGCAAGCACACGGTCCACAAGGAGACGAAGTAGGCGCCCCAGGCGTGTAGCTCTAACGGCTAGAGCACCGGGGAGGGGGACGAAGTGGCGAAGGTGTTGCGCCACGCCACGTTACTCGAGGCCGGGGTCTCCCCCAGACACCCAGTGAAGCGGAGCGCCGTTGAGACGAGGCGTGTAGCTCTAACGGCTAGAGCACCGGACTCCAAATCCGGGGGATGGGGGTTCGAATCCCTCCACGCCTGCCAGTGGTCGCGGGGGGTCCGAGCTCCGAGTTGGCTGAAGGCGCCCGACGCCTTCAGCCCTGGGGGGAGGCAGCGACCGAAGGGAGCGTCGGAAGGGGGGCCTGCCGGGGATGCGCGACTACTGGGAGCGGGTTGTCCGGTACCTGCGGGAAGTCCGGACAGAGATGAGCAAGGTGACCTGGCCCCAGAAGAAGGAGGTCATCGGGTCCACCGTCGTCGTCATCGTCTCCGTCTTCATCGTCTCCTTCTTCCTTGGGCTCGTGGACCTCGGCCTCCAGAGGCTGGCGAGCCTGATCCTGCGATAACCGTCGCCGGCGAGGATCGCACGATGGAATCTCCGCGCACCGAGCACGCAGGGGTGGACATGGTCATCTCGGAGGGCCAGCTGGCGGAAGCCCCGGAAGCCCAGCCCCCCAAGGTGGTTCCTCCCTCTCACCGGTGGTACGTCGTCCACACCTACTCGGGCTTCGAGAACAAGGTGAAGGCGAGCATCGAGCAGCAGGTGACGGCCAAGGGGATGGGCGATCAGGTGAGCGAGATTCTCATCCCGACCGAGAAGGTGGTGGAGCTCAAGAAGGGGAAGCGGAAGGAGGGCCTCCGGAAGTTCTTCCCGGGCTACCTCCTCATCCGGATGGAGATCTCCGACGACCTCTGGTACCTGATCAAGAACACCCCCAAGGTGACCGGCTTCGTCGGCCCCGGGACCCGACCCACCCCGATCCCGGACAGCGAGGTCGCCCAGATCATGCAGCAGGTCGAGGAGGGGGTGGAGAAGCCGAAGCACCGGGTCCACTTCGTGAAGGGGGAGAGCGTCCGGGTGGTTGACGGTCCCTTCACCAACTTCACCGGCCTCGTCGAAGAGGTCAAACCGGACAAGGGGCGCCTCAAGGTCATGGTCAGCATCTTCGGCCGCCCCACGCCCGTGGATCTCGAGTTCCTCCAGGTCGAGAAGGTCTGAGGGGACGCCCATGGCCAAAAAGATCACCGCCGTGGTCAAGCTGCAGGTCCCGGCCGGGAAGGCGAATCCCTCACCGCCGGTCGGGCCGGCCCTGGGGCAGCACGGCGTCAACATCATGGAGTTCTGCAAGGCCTTCAACGCCAAGACGGCCGCGCAGGAGGGCCTGGTCATCCCGGTCGTGATCACCATCTACGGGGACCGGACCTTCACCTTCGTCACCAAGACCCCCCCCGCGTCGATCCTGCTCAAGCAGGCGGCGGGCATCGCCACCGCGTCCAAGGATCCCAAGCGGGTGACGGTAGGCAAGGTGACCCGGCGGCAGCTGGAGGAGATCGCCCGGACCAAGCTTCCCGACCTGAACGCGCATTCGCTGGACGCCGCTGTCCGGATCGTGGAGGGGACGGCCCGGAGCATGGGCATCGAGGTGGTCTCCTAGCGGCCCCCCCGCGGGCAGGGGGGACCGCAGGGCGGGCCCGGCGGAGCGCGACCGGGAGGAGCGGGGATGGCCAAGCACAAGCGGTACACGGCGGCGACGGCGGCCGTCCAGGCGGCCCTCAAGGAGCGGCGGGCCCTCGGCCTGGAGGAGGCGGTCGCCCTGGCCAAGGCGAACGCGAAGGCCAAGTTCGACGAGACCATGGAACTGGCGATCCGCCTCGGGGTGGATCCGCGCAAGGCGGATCAGATGGTGCGGGGGACCGTGGCCCTCCCGCACGGGGTCGGCAAGCCGGTCCGGATCCTCGTCTTCGCCAAGGGGGAGAAGGAGAAGGAGGCACGGGACGCGGGGGCGGACTTCGTCGGGCTGGAAGACCTGGTCGAGAAGATCAATGGGGGCTGGCTCGAATTCGACCGGGCCATGGCCACCCCGGACGTGATGGGTCAGGTGGGGAAGCTGGGGAAGATCCTGGGCCCCCGGGGGCTGATGCCCAACCCCAAGACCGGTACGGTCACCTTCGACATCGCCCGGGCCGTCCGGGAGTTCAAGGCGGGCAAGATCGAGTACCGGGTCGAGAAGGCGGGGATCATCCACGTCCCCTTCGGGAAGGCCTCCTTCACCGCGGCGCAGCTGACCGAGAACGCCCGGAGCCTGCTCGAGGCCATCGTCCGGGCCAGGCCCCCCACCAGCAAGGGCAAGTACCTGAAGGGGATCACCATCTCTTCGACCATGGGGCCCGGCATTCCGGTGGACCCGACCAGCGTCGCCGGGCTGGCGAAGGCCTCCTAGGGAGCGTGGGATGCCACAGGCGACGCGGGCGAAAGGGCGCCGGGCAGAACGGGAAGCGAAGGTGGCGGAGCTCGGGCGGGCCCTCCGGGCCGCCCACAGCGCGGTTCTGACCGACTACCGCGGGCTCACGGTGGCCGATTTGACGGAGCTGCGGCGGCAACTGCGGAAGGACCAGGTCGAGCTGCGCGTGGTGAAGAATACCCTGGCCCGCCGGGCGACCGAGGCGCTGGGGCTCACGGGTCTGCACCCCCTCCTCGAAGGGCCCACGGCCATCGCCTTCGGCTTGGGGGACCCGCTGGCCCCGTCGCGGATCCTCTCGCAGGCCGCGCGGGCCCTCCCCCAACTCCAGATCAAAGGGGGCTACCTGGAGGGGAAGGTCGTCAGCCGGGAGGAGGTGTTCGCGCTGGCTGCCCTCCCCTCCCGGGAGGTGCTGCTGGCCCGGCTCGTGGGGACCCTGCAGGCCCCGCTGCGGCGGCTGGCGGTCGTCCTGCAGGGGAACCTGCGGGGGTTGGTGGTGGCGCTGGGCCAGGTGCGGGAGAAGCGCGAGCAGGGGCAGGGACTAAGGATAGGGCATGCGGTTCTCGGCGTCCTCGGGGCGCCGGTCAGGGGAGGAGCCATGGGCAAGGTGAGCGTGCAGGACTTCCTGGAGGCGCTGGATTCCTGGACCGTCCTCGAGTTGAACGACGCGGTCAAGAAGCTGGAGGAGAAGTACGGGGTCACGGCGGCGGTCGCCGCCCCAGTGGCCGCCGGCCCGGGCGCCCCGGCGGCGGCCCCCGCTGAGGCCGAGAAGACGGAGTTCACCGTGGTCCTCTCGGCCGTCGGGGAGAAGAAGATCCAGGTCATCAAGGAGATCCGGGCCATCACCGGGCTGGGGCTGAAGGAGGCCAAGGATCTCGTGGACGGCGCTCCCAAGACGGTGAAGGAAGGGGTCTCCAAGCAGGAGGCGGCGGACATCAAGGCCAAGTTGGAGGCCGTCGGGGCCACGGTCGAGGTGAAGTAGGCGCGCCGTCCGCCCGGGGTCGCGGGGTCCATGGTGCCCGGCCGCCGGCCTCTGGCCGGCAGGCGGGAGGGACGACCCCGGGTGAGACGCCATGGGCCCGGGACGTAACGTGGCGCGCCCGCGGCGCGCCCGAGGGGAATCGCCAATGGCAGTGGTCAAGGCCAAGGGGGCGGGGGATCGGATCAGCTTCGCCAAGATCCCGGAGATCATCGCCATCCCCAACCTGATCGAGATCCAGCGCCGCTCCTTCGACCAGTTCCTGCAGCACCGCGTGGCGCCCGACCGTCGGGAGCAAATCGGCCTGCAGGGGGTCTTCACCAGCATTTTTCCGATCACCGACTACGACGACTCGGCCTCCCTGGAGTTCGTGAAGTACGAGTTCGGACAACCCAAGTACTCCCCGGTGGAGTGCCGGGAGAAGGGCATGACCTACTCGGCTCCCCTCAAGGTCACCCTCCGCCTCGTGGTCTGGGACAAGGGGGGGGCGGGGGAGGCCAAGAGCATCCGGGACATCAAGGAGCAGGAGGTCTACCTGGGCGAGATGCCCCTCATGACCGAGCACGGGACCTTCGTCATCAACGGGACCGAGCGGGTCGTGGTGAGCCAGCTCCACCGCTCGCCCGGGGTCTTCTTCGACCACGACGGGGGCAAGACCCACGCGAGCGGCAAGGTCCTCTACAGCGCCCGGCTCATCCCCTACCGGGGGTCCTGGCTGGAGTTCGAGTTCGACGCCAGCGACATCCTGCACGTCCGCATCGATCGGCGGCGGAAGTTCCTGGCCACCATCCTGCTCCGGGCCATCGGCTACGGGTCGAACGAGGAGATCCTGCGCCTCTTCTACGAGCGGGACGTGGTCCAGATCGAGCGGGGGAAGGAGTTCGCCCTGGTGCTGACCGACCGGGTGGACGGGAAGGAGGTCCAGGTCTCGCCGGCCGTGGGGTGGCGGGTGGCCAAGGACCTGGGGGACCCGCGGGGCAAGGAGGTGATCCTCCCCCGGACGAAGAAGCTCTCGCGGGCCTCCGTGAAGAAGGCGGTCGCGGCCCGGATTCGCCTCGTCTCGATCTACAAGGAGGATCTGGCGGGCCGGATCACCGCGGTGGACGTGGTGGATGAGAAGACGGGGGAGGTCCTCCTGGAGTGCGCGCAGGAACTGACCCCCGAGGCGCTGGAGCGGATCGTGGAGCGGGGGGTGGGGCGGCTGGTGCTCCTGCACGGCGGGGAAGGCCGGGAGCAGCTGGAGATCCGGGACACCCTCCTGCGGGACAGCACCCACTCCGAGGAGGAGGCGCTGGTCGAGATCTACCGGCGGATGCGCCCCGGGGATCCGCCGACGGTGGAGAGCGCCCGGGCCCTGCTCGACTCCACCTTCTTCAACGGGAAGCGGTACGACCTTTCCAAGGTGGGCCGCTTCAAGCTGAACAGCAAGCTGGGGATGGAGGTCCCCCTGGATGTCCGCGTCCTGCGCCAGGAAGACATCGTCGCCATCGTGCGCTACCTGCTCCACTTGATCCACGGCGAGGGGACGGTGGACGACATCGACCACCTGGGGAACCGCCGGGTCCGGTCGGCCGGAGAGCTGCTCGAGGACCAGTTCCGCATCGGGCTGGCGCGGATGGAGCGGGCGGTCCGGGAGCGGATGAGCACCCAGGAGCTGGAGACCCTCATGCCGCACGACCTGGTGAACGCCAAGCCGGTCTCGGCGGCCCTCAAGGAGTTCTTCGGCTCCTCGCAGCTCTCCCAGTTCATGGACCAGACCAACCCGCTGGCCGAGCTGACGCACAAGCGCCGGCTGAGCGCCCTGGGGCCGGGGGGCCTCTCCCGAGAGCGGGCCGGGTTCGAGGTCCGCGACGTCCACGCCACGCACTACGGGCGGATGTGCCCGATCGAGACCCCGGAAGGACCCAACGTGGGCCTCATCTCCTCCCTCTCCACCTACGCCCGGGTGAACGACTTCGGGTTCATCGAGACGCCCTACCGGAAGGCGAAGGATGGGCGGGTGACCGACGAGATCGAGTACCTGACGGCCGACGTGGAGGAGCGGTTCACCATCGCCCAGGCGAACGCCCCCCTGGACGCTCGCGGGCGCTTCGCCACCGACCGGGTCTCCGCCCGCTCCGGCGGGAACTTCGTCCTGGTCCCCCGGGAGAAGGTGGACTACATGGATGTGTCGCCGAAGCAGCTCGTCGGGGTCTCCACCTCCCTGGTGCCGTTCCTGGAGCACGATGACGCCAACCGGGCCCTCATGGGCGCGAACATGCAGCGGCAGGCGGTGCCGCTCATGCGGCCCGAGGCCCCCATGGTCGGGACCGGGATGGAGTTCGTGGCGGCCAAGGACTCGGGGGCGGTGGTGGTGGCCCGGCGGGCCGGCGTGGTCGAGGCGGTCTCGGCGGAGCGGCTCATCGTCCGGGCCGACGAGGCCGGGGATGGGGGAGCCGCCGACGGCAGCAGCGTGGACATCTACACGCTCATGAAGTTCGAGCGGAGCAACCAGAACACCTGCATCAACCAGAAGCCGATCGTGAGTGTGGGCGACCGGATCCGGAAGGGCCAGGTGATCGCGGACGGCCCCGCGACCGCCATCGGGGAGCTGGCGTTGGGCCAGAACGTCCTGGTCGCCTTCATGCCCTGGGGAGGGTACAACTTCGAGGACGCCATCCTCATCAGCGAAAAGCTGGTGAAGGACGATCGCTACACCTCCATCCACCTCGAGGAGTTCGAGGTCGAGGCCCGGGACACCAAGTTGGGGAAGGAGGAGATCACCCGGGACATCCCGAACGTGGGGGAGGACGCGCTGAGGGACCTCGACGAGAGCGGGATCATCCGGATCGGGGCGGAGGTCAAGCCCAGCGACATCCTGGTGGGGAAGGTCACGCCGAAGGGGGAGACCGTGCTGACCCCCGAGGAGCGCCTGCTCCGGGCCATCTTCGGGGAGAAGGCGGAGGACGTCCGGGACGCCTCCCTCTACGTCCCGCCGGGGATCACGGGGACCGTCGTCGAGGTGAAGGTCTTCTCCCGCAAGGGGGTGGACAAGGACGAGCGGGCCAAGTCCATCGAGGACGAGGAGGTCAGCCGCCTCCGGAAGGACTACGAGGACGAGATCGCCATCATCGCGAAGGACCGGGACCGGCGGATCCGCGCCCTCATCGAGGGGAAGATCGCGGGGCGGGATCTCCGGGCGAAGCGGAGCGGGCGGGTCCTCGTGCCCAAGCGCAAGAAGCTGACGGCCGAGATGCTGGACGCGCTGAAGTCCGAGGAGCTGGCCGAGGCGGCGCGGCAGCTCTCCGACGAGATCGCCCGGAAGGTGGAGAAGCTCTCCACCGCGGCCGAGAACCAGATCCACGTACTCGAGACCATGCTGGAGGAGCGGATCACCCGCCTCCAGAAGGGGGACGAGCTGGCCCCGGGCGTCTTCAAGACGGTGAAGGTGTTCGTCGCCGTGAAGCGGAAGCTCTCCGTCGGGGACAAGATGGCCGGGCGCCACGGCAATAAGGGTGTCATCGCCAAGATCCTCCCGGAGGAGGATATGCCTTTCCTCCCCGACGGCACCCCGGTGGAGGTGGTCCTGAACCCCCTGGGGGTGCCCTCCCGGATGAACGTGGGGCAGATCCTGGAAACGCACCTGGGCTGGGCCGCCCGGGCGTTGGGGTTGCGGGTCTCCTCCCCGGTCTTCGACGGCGCCACGGAGAAGGAGATCAAGGACATGCTGAAGAAGGCGGGTCTGCCCCTCGGGGGGAAGACCCTCCTGTGCGACGGCCGCACCGGCAAGCCGTTCCACCAGGAGGTGGCGGTCGGGTATATCTACCTGATGAAGCTGGCCCACCTGGTGGACGACAAGATCCACGCCCGCTCCATCGGCCCCTACTCCCTGGTCACCCAGCAGCCGCTCGGAGGGAAGGCCCAGTTCGGGGGCCAGCGGTTCGGCGAGATGGAGGTCTGGGCCCTGGAGGCCTACGGGGCGGCCCACACCCTGCAGGAGATCCTCACCGTCAAGTCGGACGATGTCGTGGGGCGCACCAAGATGTACGAGTCCATCGTCAAGGGGGAGTGTACCCTGGAGCCGGGGCTTCCCGAGTCCTTTAACGTGCTCGTCAAGGAGCTCCAGAGCCTCGCCTTGGACGTGGAACTGATCAAGGAGTAATGGCCGCGCGTCACCCCCACCGGTCGGCAGGTCAGGAGGAGCGCCACCGTGGATAAGTTCTTCGGGTTTTTCGACGAGAAGCCGATCGACCCTACCAGCTTCCGGGCCATTCGCATCGGGCTGGCCTCGCCCGAGAAGATTCGGGCCTGGTCGCACGGCGAGGTGCGGAAGCCGGAGACCATCAACTACCGGACCTTCAAGCCGGAGCGGGACGGCCTCTTTTGCGCCCGCATCTTCGGCCCCACCAAGGACTGGGAGTGTAACTGCGGGAAGTACAAGGGGATCAAGCACAAGGGCGTGGTCTGCGACAAGTGCGGCGTGGAGGTCATCCGCAGCAAGGCGCGCCGCCAGCGCCTGGGCCACATCGAGCTGGCCTCTCCGGTGGTGCACATCTGGTTCTTCAAGTCGATCCCCAGCCGCATCGGCTACCTCCTGGACATGCCCCTCCGCGACCTGGAGAAGGTCCTCTACTTCGAGGAGTACGTCGTCCTGGATCCGGGGAGCACCGGCCTGAAGCCGCGGGAGACCCTCAGCGAGGAGCGGTACCGGAAGCTCCAGGAGGAGCACGGGCCCGACGCCTTCCGGGTCGGGATGGGGGCCGAGGCCATCCGGGAGCTGATGCGCCAGGTGAGCGTAAAGGAGCTGGCGGATGCACTCCGGGCCCAGATGCAGGTGGAAGCGTCCCAGCAGACCCGGAAGAAGATCACGAAGCGGCTCCGGATCGTAGAGGCCTTCGTTCACTCGGGGAACCGCCCGGAGTGGATGATCCTGGAGGTCGTCCCGGTCCTCCCTCCCGAGCTGCGCCCCCTGGTCCCCCTGGACGGCGGTCGCTTCGCTACCTCCGACCTGAATGACCTGTACCGCCGGGTCATCAACCGGAATAACCGCCTCAAGCGCCTCATCGAGCTCCGGGCCCCCGAGATCATCATCCGGAACGAGAAGCGGATGCTCCAGGAGGCGGTGGACGCCCTCTTCGACAACGGGCGGCGCGGCCGGGCGCTGAAGGGCCAGAACAACCGGCCGCTGAAGTCCCTGAGCGACATGCTGAAGGGGAAGCAGGGCCGCTTCCGGCAGAACCTGCTCGGGAAGCGGGTGGACTACTCCGGGCGCTCCGTGATCGTGGTGGGGCCCGAGTTGAAGCTGCACCAGTGCGGCCTTCCAAAGAAGATGGCCCTGGAGCTCTTCAAGCCGTTCATCTTCCGGAAGCTCCTGCAGCAGAACGAGCACGCGACCACGATCAAGAGCGTGAAGAAGATGGTGGAGAAGGGGCGGCCGGAGGTCTGGGACGCGCTGGAGGAGGTGATCAAGGAGCACCCCGTCATGCTGAACCGGGCCCCGACGCTCCACCGCCTGGGCGTCCAGGCCTTCGAGCCGGTCCTGGTGGAGGGGGAGGCGATCAAGATCCACCCCCTGGTCTGCGCCGCCTTCAACGCCGACTTCGACGGGGACCAGATGGCGGTCCATGTCCCCCTCAGCCCCGAGGCCCAGCTGGAGGCGGCGGTCCTCATGATGGCCCCCCACAATATCCTCTCCCCGGCCAACGGGCAGCCGCTGGCGGCCCCCAGCCAGGATATCGTCCTGGGCTGCTACTACCTGACCAAGGCCCGGGCGGGCGAAAAGGGGGAGGGGCGGATCTTCGCCGACATGGAGGAGGTCCGATGCGCCTATGACTCGGAGGAGGTCGGGCTGCTGGCCCGGATTAAGCTCCGGTTCGGCGGCGAGATCCTGGAAACCACCGTCGGCCGGGTCCTTTTCAACGAGATCCTCCCGCTCGAGCTCCGGTTCGTGAACCAGGAGATGAGCAAGCGGGAGCTCGCCCGCCTGGTGGCCCAGTGTTACTACCTCCTCGGGAACAGCCAGACCGTTCGCCTGCTGGACGCCCTGAAGGACCTGGGCTTCCGCTACGCGACGCTGGCCGGGGTCTCGATCGGCATCGACGACATGCACATCCCCGCCGGGAAGGAGAAGCTCATCGAGGAGGCCCGGCGGGAGGTCATCAAGATCGAGCAGGAGTACCTGGACGGGCTGATCACCAAGGGCGAGCGGTACAACAAGATCATCGACATCTGGACCCAGGTCTCCGAGCGGGTGTCGGACGAGCTCTTCCGGGAGCTGGAGGCCATGAAGGAGGGGGAATTCAACCCCGTCTTCATGATGGCCGATTCGGGCGCCCGCGGATCCCGGCAGCAGATCCGCCAGCTCGCCGGGATGCGGGGGCTGATGGCCAAGCCCTCGGGGGAGATCATCGAGACCCCCATCACCGCCAACTTCCGCGAGGGGCTGACGGTCCTCCAGTACTTCATCTCCACCCACGGGGCCCGGAAGGGCCTGGCCGACACCGCCCTGAAGACGGCCGACTCCGGCTACCTGACCCGCCGGCTGGTGGACGTGGCTCAGGACGTCATCGTCACCGAGGTCGACTGCGGCACCCCCAACGGCATCTGGGTCACCCCGCTCATCGAGGGGGGGGAGATCATCCAGCCGCTGCGGGACCGCATTCTGGGGCGGGTCGCCCTGGACGACGTGACGGATCCCTTCACCGGGGAGCTGATCGTCCGGGCCAACGAGGAGATCGTCGAGCCCATCGCCTCCCGGGTGGAGGACGCCGGCATCGACCGGGTGAAGATCCGGTCGGTCCTCACCTGCGAGGCCAAGCGCGGGGTCTGCATCCGCTGCTACGGGCGGAATCTCGCCACCGGGAAGCTGGTGGAGCTGGGGGAGGCGGTGGGGGTCCTCGCCGCGCAGTCCATCGGCGAGCCCGGTACGCAGCTCACGATGCGGACCTTCCACGTCGGAGGCACCGCGACCCGGCTGGCCGAGCAGACGACCGTAGAGTGCAAGACCGCGGGGACCGTCCAGTTCACCCACCTGAAGACCGTGAAGACCGGCCCGGGGGACCTGGTGGTCATGAACCGGAACGGCACCATCGGCATCGTGGACGAGAAGGGGCGGAAGAAGGAGACCTATCCGGCCGTGTACGGGGCCAAGCTGAAGGTGGAAGACGGGCAGCGGGTCTCCTTGGGGACCACCCTGATGGAGTGGGACCCCTTCACGCTCGCCATCCTCACGGAGCACTCCGGCAAGGTGATTATCCGGGATGTGATCGAGGGGATCACCATGAAGGAGGAAGTCGACGAGGTGACGGGGTTGGCGCAAAAGGTCATCGTGGAGCACGGGAAGGAGGAGCTCCAGCCCCGGGTCTCCATCAAGGATGAGCACAACGTGACCCTCTTCAAGACGCTCCTCCCGGTCGGCGCTCACCTGGTGGTCTCCGATGGCCAGGCGGTCTCCGCGGGGGACGTCATCGCCAAGATCCCGCGGGAGACTACCAAGACCAAGGACATCACGGGCGGTCTGCCCCGGGTGGCGGAGCTCTTCGAGGCCCGGCGGCCCAAGGAGGCGGCGGTCATCTCGGAGATCGACGGCCGGGTGGAGTTCGCCGGCATGGTCAAGGGGTTGCGGAAGGTGCTGATCCGGGGCGAGGCGGCGGATCCGCGCGAGTACCTCATCCCCCGGGGGAAGCACTTCAACGTCCTGGAGGGGGACGAGGTGAAGGCTGGCGAGCCCCTCATGGACGGCCCCATCAATCCGCACGACATTCTCGACGTGCTGGGGGACCAGGAGCTGCAGCGGTACCTCGTCAATGAGGTCCAGGAGGTTTACCGGCTGCAAGGGGTCAATATCAACGACAAGCACATCGAGGTCATCGTCCGGCAAATGCTGAAGCGCGTCCAGATCGAGACGGTGGGGGACACGGGCTTCCTGGTGGGGGAGCACGTGGACAAGATCCTGTTCAGCGACGAGAACCAGCGGGTCATCAAGGCGGGTGGCACGCCGGCGACCGCCAAGCCCCTCCTTCTGGGGATCACGAAAGCCTCCCTCTCCACCGACTCCTTCATCTCCGCCGCCTCCTTCCAGGAGACGACGAAGGTGCTGACGGAGGCGGCCATCAACGGCGCCCGCGACGAGCTTCGGGGGCTGAAGGAGAATGTGATCATGGGGCGCCTGATCCCGGCCGGAACCGGGATGCGGTGGTACCGAGAGACCCAGCTGAACACGCCCGAGCCGCCCGAGCCGGCGCCGGAACCCGTCCCGGCGCCCGAGGCGGCCCCGCCCCCGGAGGGGATCGAGGTGCTGGAGATCCCGCTGGGGGATCTGCCGGTGCCACCCGGATAGGGTCCGGGCATAAAGGGCTTGACAAGAATTCGCACACCCTGGTAAGGTGTCGCGGTTTGGGCCACGACGGCCCGTGGGAGGAGCGTGCCCACCATCAATCAGCTGGTCCGGCACGGCCGGGTGAAGCTCCGCCGCAAGGTGAAGGCTCCGGCCCTGGAGGAGTCTCCCCAGAAGCGGGGGGTGTGCGTCCGGGTCTATACCACCACGCCGAAGAAGCCAAACTCGGCGCTGCGGAAGGTGGCCCGGGTGCGACTGACGAACGCGATCGAGGTCACGACCTACATTCCCGGGGTCGGGCACAATCTTCAAGAGCACTCGATCGTGCTCATCCGGGGCGGGCGGGTGAAGGATCTCCCCGGGGTCCGCTACCACATCATCCGGGGAACCCTGGACACGGCGGGGGTCCAGGACCGCCGCCAGGGCCGGTCCCTGTACGGGGCGAAGCGGCCGAAAGCGAGCTAGGGCGGGGAGACCGGCACTTAGGGGCGGCGGGCCGCCTCGGTAGTTAAGTGCCGTTTTTCGTTTCTCTGGAGGGGCGAGCGTGCCGCGACGACAGGTGGTCCTGAAGCGGGAGACGCTGCCGGATCCGCTGTACGGCAACCGGCTGGTGGCCAAGTTCATCAACACCATGATGGTGAAGGGGAAGAAGAGCCTGGCGGAGGGGATCTTCTACGGGGCCATGGGGCTGATCGAGTCCCGGACGAAGCAGGATCCCCTGAAGATGTTCAAGCAGGCCGTGGACAACGTGAAGCCGGTCCTGGAGGTGAAGTCCCGGCGCGTCGGCGGGGCCACCTATCAGGTCCCGGTGGAGGTCCGATCCGAGCGGCGCACCTCGCTGGCCATGCGCTGGATCATCGGCTTTGCCCGCCAGCGCAACGAGAAGACGATGGCGGACCGGCTGGCCGCCGAGCTGATCGAGGCGGCGAATAACCGGGGCACGGCGGTCAAGAAGCGCGAGGACACCCACAAGATGGCGGAGGCCAACAAGGCCTTCGCCCATTACCGCTGGTAGCCCGGGGCCCCACCCGGGACCTTCGCCGCACGGCGGGGGTCGGCGTGGGGCCCCATCGCTTCCGGGCGCCGCCCGGGCGGGCAGGAGGATTGCGGTTGTCGCAGGAGAACGGGAAGGAGCGGATCCGGAACATCGGCATCATGGCCCACATCGATGCCGGCAAGACCACTACCACCGAGCGCATCCTCTATTATACGGGGAAGACGCACAAGATCGGGGAGGTGGACGCCGGATCCACCGAGATGGACTGGATGGCCCAGGAGAAGGAGCGGGGGATTACCATCACCTCGGCCGCGACCACCTGTTTCTGGCGGGACCACCAGGTGAACATCATCGACACCCCGGGCCACGTGGACTTCACGGTGGAGGTGGAGCGCTCCCTGCGCGTCCTGGACGGGGGGATCGTGCTCCTGGATGCCGTGAGCGGGGTGGAGCCCCAGACCGAGACGGTCTGGCGGCAGGCGGACAAGTACGGGGTGCCCCGCATCGTCTTCGTCAACAAGATGGACCGGACCGGCGCCGCCTTCTACCGGTCCATGCTCATGATCGCGGAGCGCCTGGGGGCGAACCCCGTTGCCATCCAGATCCCTGTCGGGGCGGAAGCTAAGTTCCAAGGGGTCGTGGATCTGATCCGGATGCAGGCGATTCTCTGGGACGAGGATACGCTGGGGGCCCGCCTCCGGCTGGAGCCGGTGCCCGCCGAGCTCAAGGGGGAAGTGGCGAAGGCACGGGAAAAGCTCCTGGAGGCCGTGGCCGAGCAGGACGAGCGGCTCCTCCAGCGCTATGTGGAAGGGGAGGCGATCGCCGCGGAAGACGTCCTGGCGGCCCTCCGGAAGGCGACGCTGGCGATGCGGGTAATCCCGGTCCTCTGCGGCGCCTCCTTCCGGAACAAGGGGGTCCAACCCCTCCTGGACGCCGTCGTGGAGCTCCTCCCCTCTCCGGTGGACCTTCCCCCCGTCGTCGGGACCCACCCGAAGACCGGGGAGCGGGTGACGCGGACCCCCTCCGACACCGAGCCCTTCGCGGCCCTCGCCTTCAAGATCATGGCGGACCCCTACGTGGGCCAACTGGCCTTCTTCCGGGTCTACTCGGGGGTGCTGGAGGCCGGCTCCTACGTTACCAACTCCACCCGGGGGACCAAGGAGCGGATTGGCCGCCTCCTGCGAATGCACGCCAACAAGCGGGAAGACATCAAGGTGATCCGGGCGGGGGACATCGCCGCCGCCGTCGGCCTGAAGAGCACCAAGACGGGCGACACCCTCTGCACCGAAGCCCATCCCATCCTCCTGGAGGCCATCGAGTTCCCCCAGCCGGTCATCGCGGTGGCGATCGAGCCTAAGACGAAGGAGGGCCAGGAGAAGCTCTCGACCGCCCTGACCGCCCTGGCCAACGAGGATCCCACCTTCAAGGCCCACACGGATGAGGAGACAGGGCAGACGATCATCGCCGGGATGGGGGAGCTGCACCTGGAGATCATCGTGGACCGTCTCCTGCGGGAGTTCAAGGTCGAGGCCAACGTGGGGAAACCCCAGGTGGCCTACCGGGAGACCGTCACCCATCCCGTCGAGGCGGAGGGGCGCTTCATCCGGCAGACCGGCGGGCGGGGCCAATACGGGCACGTTTGGCTCCGCCTGGAGCCCCAGCCGGCGGGCACCGGGTCCGAGTTCGTCAACAAGATCGTGGGGGGGACGATCCCGCGGGAGTACATCCCGGCGGTGGAGCGGGGGCTCCGGGAGGCGATGCAGACCGGGGTGCTCGCCGGGTACCCGGTGGTGGACCTGCGGGTCACCCTCTTCGACGGCTCCTACCACGAGGTGGACTCGTCGGAGCTGGCCTTCAAGATCGCGGGGTCGCTCGCCTTCAAGGACGGGGCGCGGCGCGGCAAGCCCATCCTCCTGGAGCCCATCATGCAGGTGGATGTGGTGGTCCCAGATGAGTTCCTGGGCGATGTCATCGGGGATCTCAACGCGCGGCGGGGACGGGTCCAGCGGATCGAGTCACGGGCCGCCGCGCAGATGATCCGGGCGGAGGTCCCCCTGGCCGAGATGTTCGGCTACGCCACGACCCTCCGGTCATTAAGCCAGGGCCGGGCGACCCACACCATGCAGTTCGTCCGCTACGAGCCGGTTCCGACGACCATCGCGGAGGAGATCGTGAGCCGGATGGCGGGGCGGCCCACGGCGCGGTAGAGGGCAGGGGAGGAGCGTGTCCATGGCCAAAGCGAAGTTCGAGCGGACGAAGGAGCACATGAACATCGGGACCATCGGGCACATCGACCACGGGAAGACCACCCTGACCGCGGCCATCACGAAGTGCCTCCACACGGTCAACCCGAAGGTCGCCTTCATCCCCTTCGATCAGATCGACAAGGCCCCGGAGGAAAAGGAGCGGGGGATCACCATCGCCATCTCCCACGTGGAGTACGAGACGGAGAAGCGCCACTACGCCCACGTGGACTGCCCCGGGCATGCCGACTACATCAAGAACATGATCACCGGGGCCGCCCAGATGGACGGGGCGATCCTCGTCGTGGCCGCCTCCGAGGGGCCCATGCCCCAGACCCGGGAGCACATCCTCCTCGCCCGCCAGGTCGGGGTCCCGGGCATGGTGGTCTTCCTGAACAAGGCGGACATGGTGGATGACCCCGAGCTCCTCGAGCTCGTGGAGCTGGAGGTCCGGGAGCTCCTCACCCAGTACAACTTCCCCGGGGACGAGATCCCGGTCATCAAGGGCTCCGCCCTCAAGGCCCTCGAGGCCGCGAAGCCCGCCCGCACCCACCCGGACGCCGCCCCGATCTTCGCCCTCATGGACGCCGTGGACGCCTACTTCCCCCTCCCGAAGCGGGAGATCGAGAAGCCCTTCCTCATGCCCGTGGAGGACGTCTTCACCATCTCCGGGCGCGGCACGGTGGTCACCGGCCGGGTGGAGCGGGGGCTGGTGAAGGTCGGGGAGGAGGTGGAGATCGTGGGGATCCGCCCCACGGTCAAGACGGTGGTCACCGGGGTGGAGATGTTCCGGAAGATCCTCGACCAGGGGCAGGCGGGGGACAACATCGGGCTCTTGCTCCGGGGGACGAAGCGGGAGGAGGTGGAGCGGGGCCAGGTGATCAGTAAGCCCGGCTCCATCACCCCCCACACCCGCTTCAAGGCCGAGGCCTACATCCTCACCAAGGAGGAGGGGGGCCGCCACACCCCCTTCTTCAACGGCTACCGCCCCCAGTTCTACTTCCGGACCACGGATGTCACCGGGGTCGTCCAGCTCCCCCAGGGGACCGAGATGGTCATGCCGGGGGACAACGTCACCATGACGGTGGAGCTCATCACCCCCATCGCCATGGAGAAGGAGCTCCGGTTCGCCATCCGGGAGGGGGGGAAGACGGTGGGGGCGGGGGTCATCAGCGAGATCCTGGGGTAGGGCGCG
>DASYVA010000188.1 GCA_036000645.1 Candidatus Methylomirabilis sp. | reverse complement strand
GCCCGTCAGCTTCCGGAGGGCCTGGGACATGAGGCGGGCCTGCAGGCCCATGTGCGCATCCCCCATCTCCCCCTCGATCTCGGCCCGGGGGACCAGGGCGGCCACCGAGTCGATCACCACCACATCAATGGCCCCGCTGCGCACCAGGACCTCCGTGATGTCCAGGGCCTGCTCCCCCGTGTCCGGCTGGGAGATGAGCAGCTCATCCGTCTTCACCCCCAGCGTCTCGGCGTACTTGGGGTCCAGCGCGTGCTCGGCGTCCACGAAGGCGGCCGCGCCGCCGGCCCGCTGGGCCTCGGCGATGACGTGCAGCGCCAGGGTGGTCTTCCCCGACGCCTCGGGGCCGAAAATCTCCACGACCCGCCCTCGGGGCAGTCCCCCCACGCCGAGGGCCGCATCCAGCTCCAGGGACCCCGTGGAGACGGCGGCGATGGGCTCCAGGGCTCCCTTGTCCCCCATTTTCATAATGGAGCCCCTGCCGTACAGCTTCTCGATCTGCGCGATCGCGACGTCCAGCGCCTTCTCCTTCTCTCGCTTCTCCATGGCCTCCCGCCCCTTCGCCAGCGCCGGTTTGCCCCTTCCCCTCTCCGTGGTAAGTTAGGCCGACCCTAAAGCATCCCCTCCCCATTGTCAACCCGATCTCCCGGCGCGAATCCGGACGGGGCGGGTTGCTGTACCAGAGGAAATTCGAAGAGTTAAGCTTTCCCCGGAACTCGGGCACCCCCGCCGGGCCCTCACGCTTCTCGCGTGGCAAGAAGGGTGCCAGATGGGCACGGAGGAGCAGGTGGAGTGGGCCGAAGTGGACCTCGGAGGCATCTGCAAGCCGTTTCCGCACCTGTTGCAACATCGCGTGCTGCTCGAGGACGGGCCGCGGGTGGCCGCTCTCGCCGCCGCGATCCAGGCGGCGGTGCGTCCGGGGGATGTCGTCCTGGAGGTGGGGAGCGGGACCGGGGTGCTGGCGGTGCTGGCCGCCCGGGCCGGAGCCCGGCGAATCTATGCCGTGGAGCGGACCGCCCTGGCGGCGGTCGCAGCCGCGGTGGCTCGCGAGAACGGCGTCGGATCGCGGGTCCGGGTCGTCGAGGGGGACGCCAGGGCCATCCGGTTCCCGGAGCGGGCCGACCTCCTGATCACCGAGACGATCGGCCACCTGGGCCTGGAGGAGGGTCTCGGGGCCATCGTCCGGGGCGCGCGCCGGAGGCACCTGAAACCCGGCGGCCGGGTCCTCCCCCGCCGCCTCCGGATCCTCGTGGCTCCCGTCGCGCTTCCCGCCTTCTCGCGGGAGGTGCTTACCCCCTGGCGCAGGCTGGTGGGTGCGGCGGGGCGAGGGACCCCTCACGCCTGCCGGCGGATCTACAAGATCCGCTGGGATGACGAATCCTGTCTCGCCCCCCCTGCCGTCATCTGGGACCTGGACCTGGGCGGGAGGGTCGGCCCGCCGCCGCGCGTGGCCGGGGCCGTCACCTTCCACGGGCTCCGGCGGGGCCCGCTTGCCGGATTTGTCGTCACCTTTGAGGCCGAGCTCGTCCCGGGCCTCGTTCTGTCGAGCCGGCAGGGGACGACGTGGCGGCCCGCCTTCCTCCCGCTTCCCTGCGCCCGCCGGGTCGGACGGGCGACGACCGTCCGCCTCCACCTGGCGCTCAGGGAGCAGGGCCCGGGCTGCCGAGTCACCTGGTCCGGCGTGATCCGGACGCCGCGGAGTCGCCGCCCCTTCCGCTGCGCCGCCGGACCTAGGGGCTGACCTCGACGTCCCGCAGGCGGTCCACGGGGCGCTTCAGCATGTTCAGGGTGAGCCCCCGGACCGTCTTGGCGTGGGCGGCCAGGACGTAGGGGTGGCTCAGGAAGATCGAGGGGGCCTCTCCCACCACGCGCCGCTGGATCTCCTGGTAGAGGGCTGTGCGCTCCTCCTCCCGGGCGCTCTTCCGGGCCCGCAGGAGCAGGGCGTCCACCTCCGGGTTCCGGTACTTGGTGTAGTTGCTCGGGGATTTGGAGTAGAAGAGGGTGAACAGGACGTTGTCTGGATCCATGAAGTCCGCGGTCCAGCCGTCGGTGAAGAGGAGCGGGATGTCCCGCTCCAGGACGGCATATACCTCATCCCAGTTCCGGGCCGGGATGAAATCCACCTGGATCCCCACCTTCTCGAGGTCGGCCTGGATGGCCCGGCCTAGCTCGAGGCGGCCCGGGATGAAGGCGTAGGTCATCAGACTCGTCCGGAAGCCCTGGGGGAGACCGGCCTCGGCGAGGAGGGCGCGGGCCCGGACGGGGTCGTAGGAGGCCTGGCGTGCCGTCGGGTCGTACCCGCCCACCCCGGGAGGCATGGGACCGTGGGCCGGGATCGCCGTCCCCCGGGTGAGATACAGGACCGTCCGGTCCACGTTGATGGCGTGGGCCACCGCGCGCCGGACCCGGGCGTCGGTGTACGGCTTCAGGTGGTTCGAGATCCCTAGGTACTCGACGCGCGGTCGGGCGACCGGAAGGAATTCCAGTGTGGGTGTCGCCGCGATCCGCTCCACTTCGTGCGGGCTGAAGTCGGTGATGACGTGCACTCCCCCGTCCAGGAGCCGCCGGACCCGCTCTGCGGCATCCGGGACGATGACGAAGGTCACCCGCTCCAGGCGGGGCGGTCCCGCCCAGTAGTCCCGGTTGGCTTCCAGAACGATCTCCTGCCTCTCCACCCACCGCTCGAACTTGAAGGGACCTGTCCCCACCGGCCGCTTCCCGTACGTCTCTCCCTCCTGGCCGTAGGCGGCGGGGCTCACGAAGGCCATCGGCCCGTAGTTGTTGGCCATCGTGTTCAGGAGGGGACCGTAGGGGTGCTTGAGGACCAGACGGACCGTGCGGGCGTCCAGAGCCTCCACCCGGTCCACGATCTCGAGGAACTCGCCGTAGAGATACGGGAGGGTCTTGCCCGGCCCCGTCGGCGCCGGCGCCATCTGCCGCAGGAAATTGAACCGGACCGCCCCGGCGTCAAACGGGGTCCCATCGTGGAACCGGACCCCCTCCCGGAGGCGGAAGGTCCAGGTCCGTCCGTCGTCGCTGACGGTCCACGCGGTGGCCAGCGCGGGACGGATGGTCCCGTCGGCATCCGCGGCCACCAGGCTCTCCGTCAGGTGCCAGATGACGATGTTGGCGGTGCTGATGTCACTCTTGGCCGGATCGAGGGTTCGCGGGTTGCTATCCAGCGCATACAGGAGTGATGCCCCCTCAGCCCGGGTGGGGCCCAGAAAGGCAAGGCCGGCTGCCAGCGTCGCGAGGGGAACGAGCACCCCTCGCCGGAGTCTGGTCATCATTCGCTCCTCCTCCTGGGGCTGCGCCCTATCGATCCCGGTCGCGATCGCGATCCCGATCGCGGTCTCGGTCTCTCTCCCGATCCCGGTCTCTGTCGCGGTCCCGACCCCGGCCGACGGTGCCGGCCTCTTCGGCGGCGCGCAGGAAGTCATGCAGGTACCGCACACAGGCGAGCGCCGCCTCCACCTCGTCCCGGTAGATCCCCTCAATCGGCTCGGGGATCCGAATCGTTCGCTCCAGGATGACCCTCGCCGCTCCGCCCGCCCGCCCACCGGGCCGCTCGCGCTTTCCCCCCTTGCGCCTCGCCCGTGCCATGTACCCTCCTCCCCCGCTTCCACGCTCCCCCCGCGCCCTCGACCGCCCACCTCCACTCCCACCTCCCCCCCGCCCGCCCCGGTTCCCAGGTGATCTCTGTACGGACCAGGCTCCCCCGTCCGACCGGCATGGCTTCGGGCAGGGGAAGTAGCAGGCCCTGCTCCTGGGCCGTCACGCGCTCGGGCCCCCCGTCCGGCGGGCTCGCCCGGAGGGCGACGCCCGTCAGCGGACCCTCGCCGGTGATGCGGAAGGACGCGCGGATCCGCAAGCGGGCCAGGCCCGCGAGCGGGTACCGGACCATCACCGGCGGCGCCAGCCAGTCCATCCGCGCGGCCCGGGTGAGGATCGGGGTCTGCAGCAGGGCTCTCGCGGCGCAGCGCAGCCGTACCCCCGCGAGTCCCCGTCGCCAGAATGCTGCGGCTGCCCCGTGCAGGATCGGATCCTGTGTCGGCGCGAGCGCGAGGCGGAGGCAAGGGGGAACGACCCGCGTCGCGGGGCCGCCGCAGCGGGCCCAGGCGGCCACGGCCCAGAGCGGCAGGGACCAGACCGGGGCGGCGCCTCCGGGATCCAGGAGAATGAGGTCTGCGGGCGCCGCCAGCCGCTGCCCCATTGGAGAGAGGCACCGGACGCGGCCGCGAGAACTGGCGGCGAGCGCCCTGCCGAACGGGGAAAGCGACCCTCCCCCCAGCACGGAGACCTGCCGGGCTCCGGCCCGCGCCAGGTCGAGCGCCAGGAGCCCGCTTCCGGGCCCTGCCACCGCGACCACGCTCCTGGCCGGGACGTGCCGCCGCAGCCGCCGCAGGCGGGCCCGGACAGTCGGGTCGCGCCAGAGAGCGAACAGGCTCGCCAGGGGCTGGCGGTCCGCCGGGCCGGGCGGCGGCCAGGGATCCATCAGAGGTCCGTAAGGAGGTGGAACACCCCGTCGTTCGCGCTGGACTGGGAGAAGAAGGAGACGAAGTCCACGGAGGCGCGCGCCCGCTCGGCGAAGAACCGGCGGGTCGCCCGCGCGGAGTCCGCCTGTTGTCGGGAGGCCTTGAGATCCTCCTCGGCCGACCGGGGCACGCAGCAGTGGACCGGCAGGTGCACGCGGCCTCCCTCCAGGCCGCTGGCGCCATGACAGGGGCTCGAACGCGGGTGTGCCCGCCTCTTACCACCCGCCCCGGGAGCCTGTCAAGCAGCTTGGGTCTTGACAGGGGCACCGGTCCGGGCTATGAGAGGGACACCTTCCGGGCGCGCACCCCTCTCCTCTTCGCGCTGCTCACTCCCCTTATCGGCATGGTGCCTGCTCTGGCTGTCCCCCGGGGGCCGCCGTGAGATGGATGCGCGCGCGGTATTCCCGCCTGAGCCTCCGGCAGAAGTTTGCCCTTCAGCTCACCCTCTCGGTCACCCTCCTCTTCGCCATCCTCCTTCCCAGCGTCCTCCTTGTGCAGGAGCGGGCCCTGCTGGCTCAGGTCCGGAAGGAGGGGATGCACCTCGTCCAGCTCTTCGCGTTCAGCAGTGTCCAGGGAATCGTGGCGGATGATTTCCTGAGCCTCCAGGGGGCGGTCCGGAGCATCGCCAGCCGCCCCGACATTCGCTACGCCATGCTCCTGAACCTGGACGGCCGCGTCCGGGTCCACAGCGACCCTGACCAAGTCGGGCGGGTGCTGGATGATCCGGCCGGCCTCGCGGCGCTGCGGGTGGAGGCCCCCCGGGTGCGGGAGGTTCGGCTGGAGGACGGGACCCGGGCCATGGAGTTCGCCTCCCCGGTCCTGGTCGTGAATGCGCGCCGCGCCATTGCGCGCCTGGCCATCTCGCTCGAGGAGCCCCTTCGGGGAATCCGGCAAACCGGCAACTCCATTCTCCTCCTGGGGATGCTGGCGTTGCTGGCCGGGGTCGGGCTGGCCTTCTTCCAGGGGCGACGGGTTGCCCTCCCGATGCAGGAGTTGGCCAGGGCAGCCCGGGAGCTGGCGCGGGGAAAGCTTGCCCGCCGCATCCCGGTCTCCTCCGGTGACGAGCTGGGGGAGGTCGCCGCCGCCTTCAACAGGATGGCCGAATCGCTCCAGGCCCTCTTCGAGACGAGTCGCCAGGTCTCTTCGAGCCTCCGCCTCGCCGACGTGCTCCAGGCCATCGTCCGCCACGCCCGGGAGCTGGTGGGGAGCGACACTGCCGCAATCGCCCCCTACGACCCGGAAGCCAAGGTGGCCACAGTCGTCGCGACCGCCGGGAGCCCCACCCCTGCGCTCATGAACCTCCGGGTCCTCCCCGGCCAGGGCCTTGGGGGGAAGGTCCTGGAGACGGGGGAGACCTTCGTGACCACCGACTACCTGGGCGACTTCCGGTTCCGCCATCGCTACGACGACCGGGTGCGACGAGAAGGGATCAAAGCGGCGGCGGCCGTCCCGCTCCTGCACCAGGGAGAGATTCTGGGCATCCTCTGGGTGGCCAACCGCCGCTCGGACTCCTTCACCGAAGAACAGGTGGAAACCCTGACTACGCTCGCCTCCCACGCGGCCATCGCGCTGAAGAACGCGCGCCTGCACGACGCCGCCGTGCGCCGGAGCGAGGAGCTGGCGGCCCTGCTGCGGGCCACCCAATCGGTCATGGCCGGGCTGGACCTGAGGGTGATTCTCGGGCGGATTGTGGAGGAAGCCTCCCGGATCGCCGGGGTCCCGTTCGTGACCGCGTTCCTGGTGGACCGGGATGCCCAGGCCCTTTGGCCGGGAGGTAGTGCGGGGGGCTCCACCCCCGCCGGCTTCCAGATTCCTCTGGGAGCCAGCTTCTCGGGGAGCGTAGCCGCGAGCGGGCAACCGATCTTCGTCGCCGACACCCGGGGCGATCCCCGGAAGCTCTTGAGCCATCGGGATCGGGGATTTGAGTTCGTGAGCTACCTGGGACTTCCGATCAAGGTTCGGGAGGAGGTCGTCGGGGTTCTGGCGTTCTACTCGACTGGCTCCCGGCAGTACAGCCCGGACGACCTGGCGTACCTGACGTCGTTCGCCGATCAGGCGGCCATCGCCATTCAGAACGCCCGGCTCTACGAGACCCTCCGCAAGGCGCACGAGGACCTGCTGGCCGCCCAGGCGGAGCGGGTCCGATCTGCCCGGTTGGCGGCCGTGGGCGAGCTGGCGGCCGGCATCGCCCACGAGACGCGCAACCCGCTGGGGGCCATCAGCCACGCGACGGAAACGCTGCAGCGCAGCCTGGATCTTCGGGGGGAGGACGCGGAGCTCCTGGAGATCATCCGCCGCGAGGCCGGGCGCCTCAATGAGATCGTTTCGGACTTCCTGATGTACGGCCGACCCCGGCCGCTCGCGCTGCAGGAAACCGATCTGCCCGCGCTGATCAAGGATGTGCTGCTGGCACTGGAGCAGGATGAGCGCTGTCAGCGGGGCGTCCGCTTCGAGACGGTCCTGGATCCCGCCCTCCCGCGCCTGGGGCTGGACCCCCACCAGATCAGTCAGGTCCTCTGGAACCTTTACCTGAACGCGGCCCAGGCGATGCCCGGGGGCGGATGCCTTCGCACCCGGGCCACCCTGCGGCCGGGTTCCGACGGGGAGCACTGGCTGTGCCTGGAAATCAGCGATACCGGGCCGGGCCTGCCCCCGCACGCGGAGGGGCGGCTCTTCGAACCCTTCTTCACCACCAAGCCGGACGGCACGGGCCTCGGGCTATCCATCGCCCGCCGCATCGTGGAAGAACATGGGGGGACCTTAGCGCTGGAGGAAGGGCCGGCGGGCGGGGCGCTGGCCCGGATCCTCCTGCCGCTTCGGGAGGGACGTGCCGATGCCACGGATCCTGGTCGTTGACGACGAGCCCGGGATGCGGCGGAGCCTGGCCATCAGCCTGAAGCGGGAAGGGTACGACGTCGAGGAGGCTTCCGGAGGGACGGAGGCCCTGGTCCGCCTGGAGCGGGAGATCTACGACCTGATCATGACCGATCTGAAGATGGTCCCGATGGGGGGCCTGGAGGTCCTGGCGGCAGTCAAGAAGGGTGCGCCCCAGACCGAGGTCATCGTCATGACGGCCTATGGCAGCATCGAGGCGGCCGTGGAGGCGATGCGGCTGGGGGCGTTCGACTTCGTTACCAAGCCGTTCCAGGCGGAGGAGATCCTGACCCGAGTCCGGAACGCCCTCGAGAAGGCGCGCCTCACCACCGAAGTCCGGCTCCTGCGGGAGGACCTGAAGAGCCGGATCGGCTTCGAGCAGCTCCTGGGGCAGAGCCCGGCGATGCAGGCGGTCCTGGCGAAGGCCGCCCGGGTCGCCGTGACGGACAGCACGGTCCTCATCACCGGCGAGAGCGGGACGGGCAAGGAGCTCGTGGCTCGGGCCGTCCATGCCCGCTCCCTCCGGGCCAACAAGCCCTTCGTCTCGGTCAACTGTGCGGCCTTCCCGGAGCAGCTCCTGGAGAGCGAGCTGTTCGGCCACATCAAGGGCGCCTTCACCGGAGCCGTGGCCAGCCGGAAAGGTCTTCTGGAAGAAGCGCACGCGGGCACCTTCTTTTTTGACGAGGTGGGAGACACCCCTCCGGGCATCCAGGCCAAACTCCTCCGGGTCCTGGAGGACCGGGTCATCCGTCGCCTCGGGGATAACCGGCCGATCCGGGTGGACGTTCGCATCCTGGCCGCCACCAACCGGGACCTGACCACGGCCATCCGGGAGAAGGCTTTTCGGGAGGACCTCTACTACCGGCTGAACGTCGTGGCCCTCCACCTGCCGCCCTTGCGGAGCCGTCGGGGAGACATCCCCCTCCTGGCGCACCACTTCCTTGGCGTCGCGAGCCGTCGCTCGGCCAAGCCGGTGCAGGGCTTCAGCCCGGAGGCCCTGGCCCTCCTCCAGGCCTACGACTTCCCCGGGAACATCCGGGAGCTGGAAAACGCCGTCGAGCAGGCGGTGGCCTTCACCACGGGACCCCTGATCCGTCCGGAGGAGCTCCCGGAGGCCCTCCGGAGCGGCTCGCGGCCCCAAGGGGACGGGTCCCGGCCTGCGCCCGGGACGCTCGAGGAGATGGAGCGGGAGCTGATCGTGCGCCGGATCCGGGAGCTCAACGGCAACCTGAGCCTCGCCGCGCGGGCCCTCGGCATCGGGAGAACCACCCTCTGGCGGAAGATGAAGGCCTACCGGATCGAGCCATCTGGGCCCTGAGCCTGTTTCGTTTCGGAAACAGCCTGGTTCACCTCGGAACTCCCCTGCCCCTCCTCCTCCACCCTTCTTTGATGCGTTCCCGCTAACGCCTTTACCTGCAGTCACTTGCGCCGCGGCTTCCCGCGGAGGGTTGCGGCATGGCGCTTGCCTTTCCGGTGATGCGTCCCGGAGAGGCGGAGGGGGAAATGGCAGAGCCAAGCGGTCGGAGGAAGTCCCGAGCGGAGTGGGGGCTGCTTCCACCGGTGGTCGTGTGGCCTGTTGCGGCGGTCTGGCTCCCGTTCCGGCCGGGGTCGTCCAGGGATCGCCTTGCGTTGCGCGTACCGCGCCTTCCTCGATGCGGAAGCCGCGGGGGCGAGACCATGGGGGTCCAACGGTACCTGAAGGTGAGTGTCCGGTCGGCGTACCTGCGGGCGGCCGAGCACGCCCGCCGCGCCCAAGAGTGGCCCGTCATGGCTACAGTTGCGGCCCGGCTATTCGCCATTGGGGAGGCGGGAGAGGCGAACGTCCTCACCGCCATCCCAGCGCTTTCCGGCGAGGAGTAAGCGAAGGGCGCTCGGGAGGGAGGGCGCCACCCCTACCCTCGGGGGAGCGATGGCTCCTCCGGGGGTAGGGGGCAGGCTGAGTGGGATCGGGAAATAGCATGGCCAGCGCCACGACCGGGCGCGGGGTGCGGCAGCGCCTCCTGCGCGCCCGGCGCGTTCTTTTCGTCGAGCTGGGGCGAAGGATCTTTCGCCTGCGGCCCCGGGATCCCCGCACGGCGCGGGGGGCGCTCGAAGGGATCGGGCGTCGGGCCTTCGCGGCCGGCTGGCCCCGCCATCAACCCGATCTCCTGCCTCTCCATCAGCACCTCCTGCAGTTGGAAACGGCCTTGAGGCGAGCCGGTTGGGACGAGCAGCGCCGCCGGAGGCCGCGGCCCGATCGCGGGTGAGCCCCGGGATCCGGAGGAATGGTCAGGGTGGGCCAGCACGACGGGGAGAGGCAAACACGATGGTGACAGGGGCTCCGGAGGGCGTGCCGAGCGATCCCCGGTCAGCCGTTCGGGAACGCGAGATCCTCTGCCTGGTCTGCGGGCGCGCACTCCGCCAGCTCACCAACACCCACCTGCGCGCTCACGGGCTGAGCGCGGACGCGTACCGGCGGGCGTTTGGCTACAACCGGGGGACAGCCCTCATGGCCCGGGAGCTCCGGACCCTCTACCGGGATCGGGCCGTTCGGATGCGCCTGGCGGCCCGCATTCGCGAGAATCCTTTGCGGCGGGACCCTGGCCTGGCCGTCCAGGGATCCAGGCGGCGGATGCGGGTGGAGGAGCAGCTAAACCGGCGGGAGGCGGCGCGCCGCGCCGCCAGGCTCCGGGAAGCCCGGTTTCGAGAGGTTGGACGCCATCCCCGGACGAAACCGGTAGACCTCCCCCTCCTCCATGCCCTGGTGCTGGCAGGTCTCTCCTTGCGGAAGATCGCCCGGCGGCTCGGGGTCTCCCCCGTCACCGTCTCGGCTCGTCTCCGTCTCCCGGCCGCGGCCGATTTGACAGACCGGAGCCCCTGCTCTAAGATTCCGCCGGGTCCCGCGCCTGTGGGCCGGGACGGGAGCAGCAATGACAGCCGGCGCGGTGACCATCAAGAAGTACAGCAACCGGAAGCTGTATGACACGGAGCAGAGTCGATATGTCACCCTGGAGGAGCTTGCGGAGATGATCCGCCAGGGAAAGGCCATCCGGGTCGTGGACGCCGACACCGACGAAGACCTGACGAGCGTGACCCTCACCCAGATTCTCCTGGAGGGGGAGAAGCAGAAGCGCCATCCCCTCCCGGTGGAGTTCCTCCACCAGCTCGTCCAGTATGGGGAAGCGATGCAGGCCGCCCTCCAGCAGGCCCTGGCGCCTCACCTGGATACGTTCCTGAAGGCCCAGCGGGAGGGGGAGAAGCAGCTGCAGGAGCTGGCCAAGGCCGGGGGAAAGGTTGCCGGGGGTTGGCTGGCTCCCATGGAAGCGTGGTGGCGAAGCATGGAGCCCCGGGCTCAGGGTGAGAGTGACCGGACTGCGCTGAAGGCTGAGGTGGACGCGCTCAGGGCGCGGCTGAAGGAGCTCGAGGAGAAACTGGGGGAAGGATAGCCCCGGGCACAGAGGCGGAAGGAACACAAAACACACGGCCGGCAGGAAGGATCCTGCCGGCCGTTCAGTTTTCCGGGCGGGCTAGTTCTGGGGCGCCGGCTGGTAGATGGTCTGGACCTTGGCCACGTAGGCCGAGGCCGCCTCCGCGTTCTCCTTGGCGACCTGCTCGGCGCGGCTGACCAGGGTCTCGCCCAGGCCCAGCAGGCCCCGGGCGGCCGCCACGTTCAGGTCCACGATCTTCTTGCTGCCATCCAGGGTGAGGGCGAGGACCTTGTGGCCGAAGGTCACCGGGTCCTTCGGGAGGTCGCGCAGGAGGGCATCCACGCCCTGGGCCAGGGCCTTCACGTCGCTGTCGGCGGAGAGCACCCGGCTGCGGAGCTCGTCCGAGAACTTGAGAGCCGCTTCGCTGGTGGCCGTGGTGAAGTCCACCGTCCGCGAAAGCAGGCGGGTGAGCTCCTCCCGGGTGAAGGTGGCAAGCTCCAGGTTCTTGTTGACGGCGTCGGCGATGGTCTCGGGCCCAATCAGGTGCGGGAACAGCTTCTCGGTCATGGTCGGCTTCCTCCGTCGTTTCGGATCCTGGGGGCCGACCGCCCCGCCCCCCATGGGCGAAGACCCGATCAGCCCTGACGCATCGCAATATAATGCGTCGCGTCATTCATGTCAAGTATTATTTAACGCAGAGCGTAATCTATTTTGTACTGTTATATTATACTTTGTTACTATTTACTTACAGACATAACAATAATCTAATACATTACATATACATCCCACCGTTGACATTGATCGTCTGCCCTGTGATGTACGAAGCCTCATTCGAGGCGAGGAAAGCCACGGCGTTGGCCACCTCGCCCGCCGTGCCGAACCGCGCCATGGGGATCTGGCCGACGAGCTTGCTTCGGATCTCCTCGGGGACGGCCGCCACCATTTCGGTGTCGATGAACCCGGGCGCGACGGCGTTGACCGTGATCCCCCGCGCAGCCAGCTCCTTCGCCAGGGTTTTGGTGAGGCCGAACAGGGCCGCCTTGGCCGCCGCGTAGTTCGCCTGGCCAAAGTTCCCCGTCTGCCCCACGATCGAAGAGATGTGCACGATCCGGCCGTGGCCCCGCTCGAGCATCCCGTCCAGAAAGGCTTTCGTGCAGTAGAACACCCCGTTCAAATTCACGGACAGGACCGACGCCCAGGCCTCCTCATCCATCCGGACGAAGGTCCGATCCCGCGTGATCCCGGCGTTGTTCACCAGCAGGTCCACGCGGCCGAAGCGCGCCAACACCCCCTTCTTCATCCGCTGGACGGCCTCCCGCTGGCTCACGTCCGCCTGGAAGATCTCGGCCACGCCGCCGGCCTCCGCGATTTCCCGCGCCACCTCTCGGGCGGCGCGCTCGCTTCCCTGGTAGTTGATGGCGACGGCGGCCCCGGCGTCCGCCAGGGCCTGGCTGATTGCCCGTCCGATCCCCCGGGAGCCGCCCGTCACCAGGGCGACCCGCCCCGACAGGTGCATGCGCTCCTCCTCGCCCGGACTGCCTCCCGGGCGGACAGCGAACCTCCCGCGCGGGAGAACCCGGTCGGCCGGGGATCCCCCGCGGCGGGGCGCATCAGGTCTTCACCGCACCGCGGATGAAGGCGACGATGTCCTGGAGCGGGGTATCGGGCCCGAAGATCTCCGCGACCCCCATCCCCTTGAGCGCTTCAGCTTCTTCGGGCAGGATCGTCCCGCCCCCCAGCACCAGGATGTCCCCTGCCCCCCGCTCCCGCAGCAGCGCGAGGAGCTTGGGAAAGATGGTCATGTGCGCCCCCGAGAGGATGCTCAGGCCGATGACATCCACGTCTTCTTGAATCGCCGCGGCCACGACCTGCTCGGCCTTCTGATGGAGTCCCGTATAGATGACCTCCATCCCGGCATCCCGCAGCGCCCGCGCGACGACTTTCACCCCCCGGTCGTGGCCGTCGAGCCCGCACTTCGCCATGAGCACCCGGATCTTCCGCTCCCCCATCATGGCCCCCCGGGGACCCGACGGCCCCACGCCCCGCCCCGCCGGCCCTTCCCGTCCCTAGAAGACCGGCGTCTCGACGTACCGCCCGAAGACTCCCTGGAGCGCGCCGACGATCTCCCCCAGGGTGGCGTGCGCCTTGACGGCGGCGATCGTGGGCGGCATGAGGTTCGCGCGCTCGTCCCGCGCGGCCTCCTGGAGGTCGCGGAGGCAGCGGGCGACGGCCCGGTCGTCCCGCGCGGCCTTCACCCGCTGCAGCCGCGCGATCTGCCGCGCCTCGGTCTCCGGGTCCAGCCGGTGCAGTTGGATCGGCAGGGGACCCCCTTGGGGCTCGCAGTACCGGTTCACCCCCACGACCACCCGCTCCCCCCGTTCCTTGGCAAGCTGGAAGGCATACGCGGCGTCGGCGATCTCCTGCTGCATGTAGTTCTTCTCCACCGCCGCCAGCGTCCCCCCCAGGGCGTCGATCTTCTCCAGGGTCGCCCATGCGGCGGCTTCGATCTGGTCGGTGAGGGCCTCGAGGTAGTAGGAACCGCCCAGGGGATCCACCGTGCTGGGGATGCCCGTCTCCTCCGCGATGATCTGCTGGGTCCGGAGGGCCAGCTTCATCGCCTCTTCCGAGGGGATGGCCAGCGCCTCGTCCATCCCGTTCGTGTGGAGGGACTGACAGCCCCCCAGGACGGCCGCGAGCGCCTGGAGGGCGGTCCGGACGACGTTGTTCTGCGGCTGGACCGCGGTGAGCGAAGACCCGGCTGTCTGGCAGTGGAAGCGCAGGCGCATGGACTCCGGACGGCTCGCCCCGAACCGCTCGCGCATGATCCGGGCCCACATGCGCCTGGCCGCCCGGAACTTGGCGACCTCCTCGAAGAAATCGCTCTGACTGATGAAGTAGAAGGACAGGCGGGCGGCGAAGGCGTCCACCGGCACCCCGGTCTTCAGGACCTCCTCCACGTAGGCGATCCCCGCGCCCAGCGTGAAGGCCAGCTCCTGGATCGCCGTGGCCCCGGCGTCCCGAATGTGGTAGCCGCTGATGTTGACCGGGTTGTAGCGAGGGAGATGCTCGGCACAGTAGGTGATGGTGTCCCGGACGATCCGCATCGAGGGCCGGATCGGATAGATCCACTCCTTCTGCGCGGTGAACTCCTTGATGATGTCATTCTGGATCGTCCCCGAGAGATCCGCGAACGGGATCCCCCGCCGCTCGGCCAGCGCCACGTACATGGCCAGGAGGATCCAGGCGGTGGGGTTGATGGTCATGGAGACGCTGATCCGCCCGAGGTCGATCCCTTCGAGGAGCTCCTCGTAGTCGGCCAGCGTGTCAACGGCCACCCCCTCCCGGCCCACCTCCCCCTCGGCCATCGAGCTGTCGGAGTCGTAGCCCATCAGGGTGGGCATGTCGAAGTCAATGGAGAGGCCGGTCTGCCCCTGGGCCAGCAGATACCGGAAGCGCTGGTTGGTTTCGGGGGCCGTCCCGAAGCCCGCGATCTGGCGCATGGTCCAGAGCTGCCCCCGGTACATGGTGGGGTACGGGCCCCGGGTGAAGGGGAACTGGCCCGGCAGGCCCAGGGAGGCCGCGTAGTCGAGCCGCTCCAGATCCAGCGGGGTATAGACGCGCTGCACCGGGAGGCCGGAGAGGGTGTGGAACGCACGCTGACGCTCCGGCCGGCGCGTGAGGAAGGCGGCGAGCTCGCCTGCCTCCCATGCTGTCGTCGCCTCCTGGAGCGGGTCGCGGCCTGCTTCAGCCATCGGCTGCCTCCTTCTTCAGGGTTCCCGCGGCCCTCACGTGCCGCCACGCAGGGATCGGAAGAGATCCCGGTTGTCAATCACGCGGCGCGCCTTGAACTCGGTCCGCGCGAGGGCCTCTGGGGGCATGAGCTTTACCCTTGGCCAGACGCCGATCGCCGTCCGGAGGCGCTCTTCCATCAGCCGGGCAAGCCGCTCCAAGACCGTCCCGTCATGCTGCGCTTTGGCCGCCACGTCGCGCGAGTACTCCGCCTGGATGGCGAGGCGGTCCATGGCCTCCTCCCGGGAGATGATGATCCGGAACTCCCCGCCGAAGCCGGGTGTGGCCCGGAGCGTGTCCTCGATGGTGCTCGGGTAGATGTTCTCCCCCCGGACGATGAACATGTCGTCCACCCGGCCGGTGATCCCCTTCGGGAGGCGGGGGTAGGTCCGGCCGCAGGGGCAGGGAGCGTCGGTCCAGGTCGCCAGGTCCCCGGACCACAGGCGGATCATCGGCTGGGAAGTTCGTTCGAGGTGCGTGTACACCGGGACGCCCTCCCCGCCCGGCGGAACGGGCTCGCGGGTTTCGGGGTGGAGGAGCTCCGTGTAGACCAAGTCCTGCCAGAGGTGCATGCCGGTTCGGTGCTGGCACTCGGCGTTGGTCATCCAGGGGGTCATCTCGGCCATCGAGCCCGTGTCCACGCAGATTCCCCCGTAGGTCTCCTCGATCTGCCGCTTGGTGGCGGGAATCCCCGCCCCGGGCTCCCCCGAGAAGAAGAGCACCCGGAAGGCGAAGTCCCGGCGAGGATCGAGCCCCTCCTCCCGGGTCTTCTCGGCGAGGTGGAGCCCGTAGGAGGGGGTCCCGTAGAAGACCGACGGCTGGACCTCCCGGATCCAGCGGATCGCGACCTTCGTCTGCCCCGGGACGCCGGCGCCAAAGGGGAAGACGATCATCCCGAGGCGCTCCGCCCCGGCCAGGGCGCCCCAGGAACCCATGTAGAGGCTGAAGAAAGAGCCGATGAAGAGGGTGTCCGTCGGGCGGAGTCCGAAGGACCACATAATTCTGGCGTGGGCGTTGCCGATCCGCAGCCAGTCGGCCCGGCCGATGGCGAAGGCGGTGGGCTTGCCGGTCGTGCCCGAGGTCCCGTGGACCCGGGCCACCTCCGGGAGCGGGATGCAGAGCGCGGAGCCAAAGGGGGGATGGGCCTCCTGGTCCTTCCGGATCTCCTCCTTCATCACGAGCGGGACCCGACGGAAGTCCTCGAGCGTCTTGATGTCCCCCGGCTCGAGCCCGACCGCCCGCCACTTCCGCCGGTAGAAGGGGGCCCGCTCCCAGGCGTAGGCCATCTGGGCGCGGAGCTTTGCCAGAATGAGGGGGGCCCGCTGCTCCGGCGCCATCGTCTCGGGCTCCCGGAACCAGTAGGGGTCGGCCGGGGCGGGACGATAGCGCTCGTCGTAGGTGGGCGGCCAGGGCGTGGCGGACACGGGTTCCCTTCCGGGCGCGTGGCACATTGTAGCACGGGGGCCGGAAGCGCGACAATCCGTCGGCGCCTGGAGGCCGAGCGGTCAGTCCCCGCCCGCGGCTGCCGGGTCGGCGCCCGTCCGGTAGCTTTGGGCCAGGGCGGCGTACCGCTCGACCCGCCGGCGGTTGTCGGCCACCTCTTCTTCGCTGACCACCCGTGTGGGACTCGCCGGGTTTCCCAGGACGAGCGTGCGGGACGGGACCTCTCCCCCCGGCGGGACGACTGCCCCGGCGCCGACGATCGCCCCCGCCCCCACGGACGCCCCTTCCAGGACGGTCGCCCGGATCGCGATGAGCGCTCCCTCTTCCACCCGGCACCCCGAGAGAAGCGCGCCGTGGCCGATCGAGACCCGCGGGCCCACGAGGAGGGGCGCCTCCGCGGTCCCGGTCAGGACCGCGCCGTCCTGGACGTTCGTCTGGGGGCCGATCCGGACCGGTCCCTGGCCCCCGTCGAGGACCGCCTGGTACCAGACCGAGGCCCCCTCCTCCAGCGTCACCTCCCCGATGAGGACGGCCGAGGTTGCCACGAAGGCGCCGGGGGCAATCCGGGGTGCCTTCCCCCCCACCGCCAGGATCATGGGTGGAGCACCGTGAGGTCCCGCGAGACTTCCGTGAGGGCCTCGGCCCCCCCGGCTGTGACCAGGAAGGTGTCCTCCAGGCCGATGACTCCGATCTCCGCCAGGCTGAGCTTCGGCTCGACGGCCAGGACCATCCCTTCCTCGAGGGGGGTCTCGAAGCCCCGAGCGAGGGAGGGGATCTCGTCAATCTCCAGCCCGATCCCGTGCCCCACATAGCCGAGCCGCCCCTCGCCCGAGCGCATGAAGGCCTCGGCGTAGCCGAGGTCCCCGGCCGCCGCCGTGGCTGCGGCGAACACCGCTCCCGCCGGAACCCCCGGGCGCAGGGCATTCCGCGCCACCTCCCAGATCGTCCGGACGGCCGCGTAGGCCCGCAAAACGTCCGCTGGTGGCTCGCCCAGGACGAGGGTGCGGGTCATGTCGGCGTAATAGCCGTGGCAGGCCCCCACCAGGTCGAAAAGGATCGGCTCGCCGCACCGGATCGCCCGGAACGAGGCCCCGTGCCCCACCGCCGGGTATGGTCCGCGCCCCCCCGTCGGGGAGTCGAGGAAGGCCGGGACCGCGCTGTGCGGCCCCGCCAGCAGGTGCCCGTAAAATGATTCCTGGTTAAAGCGCCGGAACCGGACCAGGCCCTGGTGCCCCGCCCGCCTGGCCTCCGCCTCCACCTCCGCCGCCAGCTCCACCTCGCTCATGCCCTCGCGGGCGGCGGTGGCCGCGCGGGCGACCATCCGGGCCGAGATGGTCGCGGCCGCGCGGATCGCTCCCACCTCCCACGGGCTCTTGCGGGAGCGGAGCAGGCGGATCTCCATCGAGAGATCTGCCATCTCGGCCGCGGGGAATGCTTTCTGGAGGCGCTGGAAGAGGGCGACCGGCAGCACGTCCAGCTCCAGCCCCAGCCGGTTGAGGCGACGCCAGCCCCGCTCCTCGGCGAGCCGGGGGATCTCGTGATACACCCGGTAGGGGATGACCTCCGCGAGCCGAGCCTCCTCCTGGGCCCGGCTCACGCTCCGCCGGACGAAGAACAGGGGCGGGGCCTCCGCGGGGACCAGGAGCACCCCGTCCTGCACGGTCCCCGTGAAGTAGTAGAGGTCCGCGTTCTGGAGGATCAGGGCGGCGTCCAGGTCCAGGCTCTGGAGGCGTTGCTGCAGCAGGGCGATCCGGGGGGCGATCTCCTCCGGTGGAACGAGGGACGGCTCCAGGGGACGAAGGCTCATTTCGTCGGGACTTCCGTGGGAGGGTCTTGAAACCGGTTCAGAAGTTTGCCCAGAGCTCGATCCAACTTGCCAAACGATACTGGAGCGCCGGAAGAACCGTCAAATGAATTCGCGAAAGCGGCCGGAACTCCCCTCCAGTCCGGCCTCGCGGCCGTGCGCCTGCCCTTCAAGTGGTGGATGAGCTGGCTCGGGGCGGTGGGGGCGATCCCGTGCAACCCCTCACGAGGCCGGCGCTCCTTGACATTGCCCGGAGCCCCTGCTACTCATAGCCATGGCAGCGTTCCCGGAGGATGTCCCGCATTCGCGCGTCCCGCCCAGCGGTCCTGAAGGAGGGTTCCCCGTGGTGGACCCCAAGAAGGCGAACGAGGAACTGACCGAGTACATCCGCCCCCAGACCTTCCCGGTGGCCGTCCGGATGCTCCGCCCCGGCGAGCCGCTGCCCGAGAAGGCCCGCCGGCCGGCGCGCGACTTCAAGGCCCATTTCGCCAACTGCCAGACCATCGACATGGTTCGCCGCTACGGGTGGACGATCGCGCTGACCCGGGAGGACTCGATCTGCTCTCTCGGCATCGTGGCCCTCGGGCTGGACAAGGAACTCAAGTTCTACAGCGACGGGAACCTCTGCGCCGGAATCTACACCCAGACCCCCGAGGCCGGCGCCCGCTCCGAGGCGGCGGTGGACAAGTTCGCCTACAAGCAGTACGAAGGCTTCGTGGCATCACCCCTCGACCGGGTGACGTTCGAGCCGGACCTCGTCGTGATCTACGCGAACGCCGCCCAGGTGATGCGTCTCGTCCAGGGGGCCCTCTGGAAGCGGGGCGGCAAGCTCACCTCCTCCTTCGGCGGGCGGATCGACTGCTCCGAGGTCATCGTGACCACCATGAAGACCCAGGAGTGCCAGGTGATCCTCCCCTGCTCCGGGGATCGCATCTTCGGCCAGACCCAGGACCACGAGATGGCCTTCAGCATCCCGTGGGGAAAGATGGAGGAGGTGCTGGACGGCCTGCGGGGGACCCACAAGGGGGGGATCCGCTACCCGGTTACCCAGTTCATGCAGTACGAGGGGAAGTTCCCGTCCCAGTATCTGGCCGTGAACAAGCTTTGGGACGTCCAGGCCGGGAAGGACACCTTCACGGGGAAGGAGCACGTCGTCGCCGCCTACAAGCGGACCTTCACGGACCGGATCCCCATCTATCCGATCATCGCCGCCTACGCCGGGGTCCGCGATGGGCTGACCATCCGGGAGTACTGCAGCGATCCCCAGAAGGCGGTCAAGGCCCAGCTCAATACCTACGAGCGGCTCCAGCAGGACGTGGTCCTGGCCTACACCGACCTGGCCAAGGAGGCGGAGGCGATGGGGTGCGAGGTGAAGTACTCGGACACCATCGTCCCCTCCATCGGGGCCCACGTCCTGGGGGAGGACAGGGGGAGACTCGCCCGGATGGAGATCCCGGACCCGAAGCGGGCGGCGCGGCTCCCCGGGTTCCTGGAGCTCTGTGAGGGGCTCATGGCGGCCAAGCTGCCGACCGCCGTCGGGGCGGTGGTCACGGGGCCCTGGACCGTGGCGATGCTGATGCGGGGCCCCGAGAACCTCCTCCTGGACACGGTGGATGTTCCGGAGTTCGTCCATGACCTCATGCGGTTCACCACCGAGTTCACCAAGCGGTTCGGGGACCTGGTGGCGGCGACGAAGATCGGCCTGTCCCTCTCGGAGCCGACCGGCTCGTGCAGCCTCATCTCCCCCGACGACTACCGGACCTTCATCAAGCCCTACCACAAGGAACTGATCGAGTACTACAAGCAGAAGAAAGTGAATCTGACGGTCCACATCTGTGGGATGACCCACCCCCTCTACGAGGACCTCATTGACGCCGGGTTCGCCACGATCAGCATCGATATTGACCCGAGCGTGGACCAGCTGAAGCGCCTCGTGGAGGTGAGCAACAAGCGGGCCGTCGCCATCGGCAACGTGGACGCCACCATCTTCGAGCGGGCCACCCCGGCCCAGATGGAGGCGGAGGTCAAGCGCTGCGTGGCGACCGCCGCCCGCCACTCCGCCTACATCCTCTCCACGTCCTGCGAGATCCCACCCATGTCCCGGCCCGAGCTGGTCCAGGCCTTCATGGACGCCGCCAGGGACCACGGCCGGTACGAGCGCTTCATGGCGGAGGCCTCGAGCGCCTGAGGCGCCAGCACGGCGAGGAAGGGCGACGTCCCCGTCGCCCTTTTTGTTTGCGCGGGGAGGCCCGGGTGCTCTGGTCCCTCTGCCGCCTCTTCCTCCGCCTCGGGTTCAGCGGCTTCGGCGGCCCGCTGGCCCACATCGCCATGATGGAGACGGAGGCGGTCGAGCGGCGGGGCTGGCTCTCCAAGGCCCAGTTCATGGAGGGCCTGGCCATCTGCCAGATGCTCCCGGGGCCGGCCTCGACCCAGCTCGGGATCTACATCGGGTACCTCCGGGCGGGCTTCCCGGGCGCGATCCTGAGCGGCCTCGCCTTCATCCTCCCCGGCTTCGCCATTATCACGACGCTGACCTGGCTCTACGGCCGCTACGGCACGCTGCCGCGGATCCAGGGGGCTTTCACCGGGATCAACCCGGTCGTGGTAGCCATCATCCTCTTCGCCTGCTGGCGCCTGGGGCGGAGCGCCGTGACCACCCTCCCGCTGGGCCTGCTCGCGGCAGCGGCCCTGCTGGCCACCTGGGTGGTGCGAGCCGATGCGGCGCTGGTCCTGCTGGCCGCGGGGGGCCTAGGGGTACTTCTTGAGCGCGCCCGCTGGGGGACGGCGGGGTTTGCTCTCCTGGCGGCCGCACCCGCCCTCCCGGCCACACCGACGTCCTTCCCCGCCCTGGACCTGGCCTGGCTGTTCTTCAAGGCCGGGGCCTTCGTCTATGGCGGGGGCTACGTGATTCTTCCCTTCGTCTATCGGGAGGCGGTGGAGCGCTATGGGTGGTTCGACCTCAGGACATTCACGGACGGGATCGCCCTCGGGCAGATCACACCAGGGCCCATCGTGAACATCTCGGCCTTCGTGGGCTACCAGGTGAGCGGTGTTCCGGGCGCCGCCCTGGCCGCCGCCGCCGTCTTCCTCCCGGCCTTCGCCACCATCCTCCTGGCCCTCCCCCTCATGAACCGGATCCGGCAGGTCAGGGACGTCCAGGCCTTCCTCCGGGCGGTCAACGCCGCCGTCGTGGGAGCGATCCTGGGCGCGATCGTCCCCCTGGCGCAGGGCGCCGTCGTGAGCCTTCCCACGGGGGCCATCGCCCTCGCGAGCCTGCTCCTCCTCTGGCGCACCCGCCTGGACACCCTCTACCTGGTTCTCGGCGGGGCGGTGCTCGGCCTGCTCCTCACGGGCTAGAGCAGTCCGTGCGCCGAACGGGAGCCTTCTTCCTCGCCCTGCTCCTCGGGCTCCCGCCCATCTCCGCGGCTGGTCCGGAGCCGGTCGAGCGAGAAGAAATCCGCCCTCCCCCCACGCCGGTGCGCCTCGCCGGAACGGTCGCCGCCGATGGGCTCTACCTGCTCACCGCCCCGCTCCGGCTGGACCGGGAGACGGCCGTGCTGGCGGGCGGGCTCACCCTCGGCCTCGCCGGGCTCATGCTGGCGGATCGGGAGATCCGGGAGCGGGTCCACGCGACCACGGGGCCGACGGGGCGGGACGTCGCGGAAGGCGCGAGCAGGGCCGGGGATGGGTGGGTCGTGGTGGGCGTGAATGCCGCCCTCCTCACGCTGGGCCTCGTCCAGGAGCAGGTCACCGGCGCGACCCACCTCCGGGACGCGAGCCTCATCGCGATAGAGGCCCACGTGTTTACGGCCCTCTTGACGAGCGGCCTGAAGCGCCTCACGGGCCGGGCCCCACCGGACGCCGGCGAGGGCGCGCACCGGTTCGACCCTTTCACCCGGGATGACGCGTTTCCTTCGGGGCATGCCTCGGGCGTGTTTGCCGTCGCCGCCGTCTTCGCGGACCGCTACACCGGTGCCGTCCCCGTCCTGGCCTACGGGGCAGCGGGTCTCGTGGCGGTCTCCCGGGTGGTGCTGGACCGGCACTGGACCTCGGACATCGTGGCGGGGGCGGCGCTCGGGATCGTGGTCGGTCGGGCCCTCAGCGGTCGGCACGCGGCGGGGCGGCGCGGGCTGGATTTCTTCCCGTTCGTGACCGCGGACGGAAGCCTGGCGGTGGCAGCGGGCGTGCGGTTCTGAGGCGCGGGGTGGTGGGGCTCTACTCGGGCGCGCGGCCGGATATCTTGGGGGACTGGGGGAGATGGGCGGTGATCAGGCCGGCGATGGCGTCTCGGGCCTCGAGGGGGAGGTCGAGAAACTGCACCCCCATGCCGGCCGGGTAGGGGTTGCCCAGACGGGGCTCGCTCAACCACGCTACCTGGGCCGTCGCCTCGAAGGGCGCGTCTCCCCCGGGGAGGGTGAAGCGCACCCGGAGCCGCTCCCCCACCGCCAGGGGCTCGGGGGTGCAGAGGAAGAGGCCACCGCCGCTCAAGTTGAACGAATAGGCGGAAAGAAAGGCCTCCCGGGTCTGGTAGTGGACCTCGAAGGCGATCAGGGCGCGGGGCTCCCGCAGGCTCTCCGGGCGGACGTCGGTGGGGCGGTAGGTGTGGCCGCTGTCCCGCCCCAGCCGCTCGACCATCGTGATGATGGTGAGGACGGAGATCAGGCGAGGGTCCAGGGTCAGGAAGAACCGATCCCCCCCCTTCTCGTAGCCCACGTCGAGGACGCCGGCGACCCCGCTCAGGGCATTCCGGATCCGCTCGGGGCAGGTGAGCCCCCCTTCTCCCGCCCGCCCTGTCATTCCTTCGACCTTGAGGCTGATGCTGAGCACCGCTCTCCCTCAGGGCCTGCGGATCACCTCGAGCCGCACGCGCGCGACCCCGTCCGCCAGGATCCCCAACGCCTCGGCTGCCCGCCGCGACAGGTCAATGACGCGCCCTCCGACCCAGGGTCCCCGGTCGTTGATCCGAACGCTCACCGCGCGTCCGGTGGCGAGGTGGGTCACCCGGACCCACGTTCCGAACGGAAGCGACCGGTGCGCGCCCGTGAGCGCTTCCATGTCGAAGGGCTCGCCGCTGGCCGTCCGCTTCCCGTGGTGCTCCCGCCCGTACCAGGAAGCGAGGCCCACCTCACTCCCCCCGACCCGCGCCTCCGAGGAGAGGGCCGCGGGCGCTCCGCGAACGGGGGCGGGTGGAAGGCGTCCGGGCGCCGGACCCGCGGCGCAGGCCCCAACCATCAGCGTCCCGGCGAAGATCGCCGCCAGTCCGCGGACGCCTCCGGAACCCCGCCGGGGTAAATCGCACCTACCTGGGCAGTGTGCTACCCAGCCTCGCTGGTGGAGTTTGCCGCCTCTCCCCATGGCCACCCCCCGGGAGTGCAAGGGGGGGGCCACCGCCTCAACGCCCCGGGGGGCGGGGGCCGAACGGACTCTGCCCTCACGAAGGGAAGAAAGCGCATGCGGAGACGGTTCAGCCCCCCGCGGGAACCTCGGGCAAGGGGATCCCGTGCCTTCGCTGTGGCGTGCGCCATCTTCCTCACGGCCGCCGCAGCAGTCGGCCCCAGGTCTCCTCCCGCGCCACGAAGGTCTCGCTCTCGAGCGGGAGAGCCTCCCGGCGGGGGGCCAGCCGGAAGGCGCAGTCCCGCAGGTCACACCGCTGGCACTTGTGCACCTGCTCCACCCGCACCTCCGGGCCGATCCCCACTCCGAAGGAGAGGGACTTTCCGGGGATCATGACGCAGTAGTCGTTGATTCGGACGCCGATCTCTTCGGCCGGCAGGAGCCGGAAGAGGAGCTGCTGGTCCCAGATGTTCCAGCCGGCGTACCCGGGACTGTGGCGGGGCGTGACCCGGTGTCCCCGGGCGATCTGGACGTGGCAGATGGTGTTGGTGAGGGCGAGGATCGCCTCCTCGATGGCCACCCAGCCCACGGCGTCCAGCATGAAGGCGAGGGGGAGCTCCCGCGCCTCCAGGAGCTCGCTGACCCGCTGCTCGAGCCCCTCCCCGACGGTCAGGACCCCCAAACCAACCTGGCCGAAGGCTCCCCAGCGGCCTCCCGCCCCGGCGAACCGGAGGGTGTCCCCGCCGGCCAGCCGGATGTCCTCGGCTGTCACCTCTGCCACCTCGAAGATTCGGAAGGAGTGACGGGGGGCGAGGAGGTTCCGGGCCTCCCGGAGCGCCTCCTCCAGGATGGCCAGGACCTCGGGGGTGGGAGTATCGGTGGGCCGCTTGTAGCCCTGGAGCCGGAGGACCTCCCGGGGCGCGAGGGGGAGGTGGTACGTGACGCCCAGCTCCACCCTATCGCCTCGCCTTCACGAGGGTGCTGATCAGCGAGAGGTGGGCCGGGCTGGTTCCGCAGCACCCGCCGACGACGTTGGCCCCGGCCTCGAGGATCGCCGGGTAGCCTTTGACCATCTCTTCAGGGTTCAGCTCGTAGGTGGTCCGGCCGTCCTTGTGGACGACGGGCAGGCCGGCGTTCGGGTAGGCAATCAGGGGCGCGGCGGTCACGCTCCGCATCGCCCGCATGATGGCTGCGGCCCGTTCGGGGCCCCCGTCCCCGCAGTTCATCCCGACCACATCGGCCCCGGCCTCCAGGAGGATCTTGGTCGCCTCCTCCGGGCTCGTCCCCCACATGGTCCGATCCCGCTCCCTGTCCCGCTCGAACTGGAAGAACATCGTGCACATGATTGGGAGCCCGGTCGCCTCCTTCGCGGCCTGGATGGCCAGGACCGCCTCCTCCGGGTACATCATCGTCTCAACGGCGAAGAGATCCACCCCGCCCTCGGCCAGCGCCTCGGCCTGCTCCCGGAAGTTGTCGGTGAGCGCCTGCTCGCTCACGTCCCCGAGGGGGGCGAACCAGTCGGGTAAGTGGCCCGTCGGGCCGAGGGATCCGGCCACGAACCCGTCGGGCGGGCAGACCTCCCGGGCCAGCTTCGCCCCGAGGATGTTCAGCTCCCGCGTGCGGTCCTGGAGGCCATAGGCGGCGAGCTTGAGGCGAGTCCCGCCGAAGGTGTTCGTCTCCACGAAGTCGCTCCCGGCGTCGAAGTACCCCCGGTGAATCTCCTGGACGACCTCCGGATGGGTCGCATTCCAGAGCTCGGGGCAGGCCCCGTCCGTGAGCCCGGCGGCGAAGAGCATCGTCCCCATGGCCCCGTCGAACACGAGGATCTCCCCGCGCTTGAGGCGCGCCAGGAACTTTTCCCCCCGCGCCGCCATCCGCCCTACCCCTCTCCTCACCCTTTGCCCACCAGGCCCTTCGCCCTGTCCACCGCGGCGGTCGAGTCCCGGGCGTAGCCGTCCGCCCGAATCTCGTCGCAGAAGGCCTGGTTGACGGGCGCCCCCCCGACCATCACCTTGACCTTGTCCCGGAGGCCGGCAGCCTCGAGGGCCTGGATGGTGCGCGGCATGGCCGGCATGGTGGTGGTCATGAGCGCCGAGATCCCGACGATGTGGGCGTCCCGCTCCTTGACCGCCTCCACGAACTTCTCCGGGGCCACGTCCCGCCCCAGGTTGTGGACCTGGAACCCGGCTCCCTCCATCATCATCGCCACCAGGTTCTTCCCGATGTCGTGCAGGTCTCCCTGCGCCGTCCCGATCACGACCGTGCCCAGGTACTCGCTGGCTCCCGTCTGGGTGAGGAGAGGCTTCAGGATGTCGAGTCCGGCGTACATGGCCCGAGCCGAGAGGAGAACCTGAGGGACGTAGTACTCGTTCCGGCGGAACTTCTCCCCCACCACCTCCATCCCCGGGATCAGCCCCTTGAAGATGATGCTCTTGGGGTCGATCCCGGCGGCGAGGGCCTGCTGCGTGAGCTCGTGCACCTTCTCCCGCTGGCCCATGATCAGGGCCTGGGCCATCAGGGGATAGTCGAAGGCGTCGCTCATCTGCTCTCTTTCCGCGGCCGCGGGACGGGAGGCCTCCTCGGCGCTCGAGGGCCCGGCCGGATGTCCGTCCAACGGGTGCATTCTAGGGGGAAACGGGGGCCCTGGCAAGCGGCGGGGGCCGACATCTCATGGCAGCCGTGCAAAATCCTCCGGGCTGTCCACATCCTGCTGGATGGCCGGGTCGTCCACCGCGACCTCGCGCAGGGTGGCCCTGTGCCGCCGGACCACCACCCGGGCCCCTTCCTGCTCGGGAGCCTCCAGGAGCTCGGTGTAGAGGGCGCGCACGAAGCAGACCGGGTGCCCGCGGCGCCCCTGGTAAACCGGGAGGAGGAGAGGGGCCCGCCCCTCGCGGAAGACCCGGATGAGCGCGGCGACCGTCTCGGGGAGGAGGGCGGGCTGATCCACGAGCGCGACCAGAGCGGCCTCGGAGACCGGGGAGAGGCTGTGCAGGCCCACCCGAAGGGAAGCGAGCTGGCCCGCGGCCGCCGGTGGGGCGGCGACCCACCGGACCCGGGAGTCGGCCGGGAGCACGTCCGGAAGCCCCGGCACCTCCGGATTGAGGACCGCGACCAGTTCCTCGACGCCCCCCGTGAGGAGCGCCGTCGCTACCGCCCGGAGGAAGGGGACGCCACGGTACTCCAGGAGGCCCTTCGGCCTCCCCATCCGGGCGGAAGCGCCGCCCGCCAGGAGGATGCCTGAGATCACGGAGCTCGGTCCCGCAGAGGCCCGGCGTGCCTCATCGGCTCTCGAAGCGTGGAGCCCGGCGCTAACTCGGACCGCCACGGCGAATTTCTTCCCCTGCCAGCTCTCGCGCGGCTTCGGAGCGCCTACCCTCCGACCGGTCAGGAGGAGGTCTTACACCCGGCCACGCAGGCCCCCCCCTGTTCAAAAGCAGACCAGCTGGCGGACGACCACCCCCTCCCTGAGGGCGTCGAAGGCCGCGTTGACCGAGCCCAGCTCCACCCGCTGGCTGACCAGCTCATCAACCGGAAGCCTGCCCGCCAGGTAGAGGTCGAGGAATCGCGGGAGATCCCTCCGAGGGACCGCAGAGCCCATGTAGGATCCCAAGAGGCTCCGCTCCTCCGCCACCAGGCTCACGGCCTGGAGGTCCAGCCGGTGCGCCGGATGCGGCAGGCCGATGGCGATCGTCTTGCCTCCGCGACGGGTCGCCGCGTAGGCCTGGCCAAGCACCTTCGCGTTCCCCACGGCCTCGAACGTGTAATCGGCGCCCCCGCGGGTGATCTCGCGCACGGCTTCCACGGCGTTGGCGGCGCCTGCGCTGACCGTGTGGGTGGCCCCGAGGCGCCGGGCCAGGTCCAGCTTCGTCGGCAGCAGGTCCAGCGCCACGATCTGGAGCGCCCCTGCCAACTGTGCCCCGAGGACCACCGCCAATCCCACGCCACCGAGGCCGAAGACCGCCACCCTCGCGCCGGGTTCCACCCTGGCTGTGTTGACGACCGCCCCCACCCCTGTCATGACGGCGCAACCGAAGAGAGCGGCCTTCTCGAGAGGAACCTCTGAAGGAATGGGAATGAGCGACTCTTGAGCGGCGACCGTGTACCGGGAAAAGGCCGACACGCCGAGGTGGTGATGGAGCGGCTCGCCTCGGCGACTCTTGAATCGCCTCGCGCCGCTGAGCAATGTCCCGCGCCCGTTGGCCTGGCCTCCGCGCTCGCAGAGGGCCGGCCGACCGACCGCGCACGGGGTGCACCTCCCGCACATGGGGACGAAGGAGAAGACGACGCGGTCCCCGGCCTTGAGGCCCTCGACGCTCGTGCCCACCTCGGCGACCACACCGCTCGCCTCATGGCCGAGCACCATCGGGAGGGGACGGGGCCGCGAGCCGTTCATGACGGACAGGTCCGAGTGGCACAGCCCCGCCGCCGCGATCTCTACGAGCACCTCGCCGGGGCCCGGCCCCTCCAGCTCCAGCTCCTCCACGACGAGCGGCTTGGATTCCGCATAGGGGGGAGGTTTCTCCATTTCGTACAGCACAGCCGATGTAGTTTTCATCCAGCTCTCTCACTCCGTGGTGCCGCCATTCGCGTCGCGCACAATCTCGCCTCGTTCGATCGTGTAGACGTCCTCGGTCAAGAGGCGCATCCGGTTGCTGTCCGACTCGGTCACCAGCACCGCCACCCCGCGAAGGCCGCGAATGACCCCTGCAAGGCGGCGGGACAATCCCGGAGAGAGGCCTTCAAGAGGTTCATCGAGCAGAAGCAGTTTCGCCCCCGTCATTATGGCCCGCGCCAGCGCCACCATCTTCTGCTGGCCGCCGCTCAGCGCGCCCGCCCGACGGCGGGCGAGCGGCGGGAGCTCGGGCATCAGGTCATAGAGGAACGCAAGACGCTCTTTCCTCTCTCG
>DASYVA010000187.1 GCA_036000645.1 Candidatus Methylomirabilis sp. | reverse complement strand
GGACACCGAAAACACAAAAACCGCGGCGGCCCGTTGTGGGCCCCGCGGCCGCCCTCATCTGCCCCCCTGCACGCGCCGCATCGATTCCTGCTGCACCTTACCCCGGCCCACCCCCCTCCCCAGGGCCGGAAACCGGCGCGGAATATAGTCGTGGCCCTTCCCGCGTGTCAAGGATTTTTTCCGCTCCTCGGTCACGAGTTCTCCCTGGCAAAACTTTGTCCTGACGCGTCGCGTTATCCTAATCCGGAGAGCCCGGCAGAGTTGACTTTTCGGGCAGGGATGGGCTAGCCTAGAGGCGAGCTCGGAGGGGGTTGCCCATCTTCCCATCCCGAGGGGGAAGGAGGCAAATGCGCATCCGCAAAGCGGTCTTCCCGGCGGCCGGTCTGGGGACGCGGTTTCTGCCCGCCACGAAGGCCCAACCCAAGGAGATGCTCCCGCTGGTGGACAAGCCGGTCATCCAGTACGTCGTGGAGGAGGCTGTGGCCGCCGGCATCCAGGACGTGATCATCGTGACCGGCCGGGGGAAGAACGCCATCGAGGACCACTTCGACCGGGCCGTCGAGCTCGAGTCCTTCCTGGAGGCCAAGGGCAAGACCGACCTGCTGGCGGAGATTCGCCGCATTCCCGAGCTGGCCTCGGTGTGTTATGTCCGGCAGCGGGAGCCCCTCGGCCTCGGGCACGCGATCCTTACCGCACGAAACGTGGTGGGGGAGGAGCCCTTCGCCATCCTGCTCGGCGATGACGTGGTGGATGGCCCGGTCCCGTGCATCGGTCAGTTGCTCGAGGTCTTCGCCCGCACCGGCGCTCCCGTGCTGGGAATCATGGAGGTTCCCCCGGAGGAGGTCTCTTCGTACGGGATCATCGCGGGGGAGCCGGCGGGCGACCGCCTCGTCCGGGTGACGGGCCTGGTGGAGAAGCCCTCCCTGGCCGAGGCCCCTTCCCGTCTGGCCATCGTGGGGCGCTATGTCCTCACCCCCGACATCTTCCCCGCGCTCGAGGCGACGCCCCCGGACTCGGGGGGGGAGATCCAGCTGACGAATGGGCTCCGCCGGCTACTCCAGAGTCGGCCCATCTACGCCTATCGTTTCGAGGGCCGCCGCTACGACGCCGGGAGCCGGCTGGGGTTTCTGCAGGCAACGGTCGAACTGGCGCTCAAGCGGCCGGACGTGGGCAAGCCCTTCCGAGAGTACCTCCGGGGCCTGGCCCTGGACACGGACGGGCTGGCCGATCCGGGTCGCGGGCCCACCTGAGGCGGGTGGCCGGAGACCGAACCACGATGGAGAAGGAGCGCCCCGCCCCTCCCGAGCCGCCCACCGAGTCCCCCCAGGAGCCGCCCGCGGCGGCGGAGGATCCCCTGGAGGCCTACGAGGAGCTGGAGCGGGCGGGCTTCGAAAAAATCAAGCGGAAGCGGACCCCCCCGCGGGAGGTCCGGGCCTCGGCCCGGCGCGACCGGGAGGGGCCCCCTCCCCGCAAGCGCCGTTGACCAGAAAGGAGTCCTGCACCGTGAAGCTCGCCGATGCGGACGTAAAGGAGCCCCAGGAGGCGGAGAGCCCTCCGGGGGGAGAGGGGGCCGCCCCCGGTGCCCAGGAGAAGAAGCTGCCCGAAACGATCCCCGTCCTTCCGGTGCGGGACGTCGTGGTCTATCCCTTCATGATCTTGCCCCTCTTCGTGGGGCGGGACAAGTCCATCCGGGCGGTGGACGAGGCGTTAGGCCGGGACCGCATGATCCTCCTCGTTGCCCAGAAAGACGCCGAGGCGGAGGACCCGGGGACCGAGGAGATCTACCCCATCGGCACCGTGGCCATGATCATGCGGATGCTGAAGATGCCGGACGGCCGGGTCAAGATCCTGGTGCAGGGGGTCACCCGGGCGAAGGTCACCCAGTTTATCCGCACGGACCCTTTCTTCGAGGCCCGGATCCAGGAGGTGCCGGACCTGGATGCCCCCACCATGAGCCTGGAGCTGGAGGCCCTCATCCGCTCGGTGAAGGAGCAGGTCTCCAAGAGCGCCTCCCTGGGGAAATCGGTCTCCCCCGACATCCTGGTCATCGTCAATAACCTGGATCACCCGGGGCGGCTGGCCGACCTGGTCGCCAGCAACCTGGACCTCAAGGTCGAGCAGGCCGTGGAGGTCCTGGGGATCACCGATCCCGTCGCCCGCCTGCGGCGGATCAACGAGCTGCTCCGGAAGGAGCTGGAGGTGCTGGAGGTCCAGCACAAGATCCAGAGCAGCGCCCGCGAGGAGATGGACAAGACCCACCGGGAGTACTACCTCCGGGAGCAGCTGAAGGCGATCCAGAAGGAGCTGGGGGAGGCCGACGAGCGGACCGCCGAGCTCGAGGAGCTGGCGGGCAAGATCGAGAAGGCCAAGATGCCCCCCGAGGTGGAGACGGAGGCGAAGACGCAGCTGAACCGCCTCTCCCGGATGCACCCGGACGCCGCCGAGGCCTCGGTGGTCCGGACCTACCTGGACTGGCTCATCGAGCTGCCCTGGAAGAAGCAGACCCGCGATCGGATCAGCATCAAGAACGCTCAGAAGATCCTCGAGGAGGACCACTACGACCTGGAGAAGGTCAAGGAGCGGATCCTCGAGTACCTGGCGGTCCGGAAGCTGAAGAAGAAGGGAATGAAGGGTCCCATCCTCTGCTTCGTGGGTCCGCCCGGGGTCGGGAAGACCTCCCTGGGGAAGTCCATCGCGCGGGCGCTCGGGCGGAAGTTCGTCCGGATCTCCCTGGGCGGGGTTCGGGACGAGGCCGAGATCCGGGGGCACCGCCGGACCTACATCGGGGCCCTCCCGGGGAAGATCATCCAGGGGATCAAGCAGGCCGGGACGAACAACCCGGTCTTCATGATGGACGAGGTGGACAAGGTGGGGGCGGACTTCCGGGGCGATCCTTCCGCGGCTCTGCTGGAGGTCCTCGACCCGGAGCAGAACGTCTCCTTCACGGACCACTACCTCGGGGTGGCCTTCGACCTGAGCAACGTCATGTTCATCACCACGGCCAACCTGGCCGACCCCATCCTGCCCGCCCTGAAGGACCGGATGGAGATCATCGAAATCTCGGGCTACACCGAGGAGGAGAAGCTCCACATCACGCGGAAGTACCTCCTCCCCCGGCAGCTCTCGGAGCACGGCATCACCCCCAAGCACCTGGAGCTGACGGATGAGGCGATCCTGAAGATCATCAACGAGTACACCCGGGAGGCCGGCCTCCGGAACCTGGAGCGGCAGGTGGCCGCGATCTGCCGGAAGGTGGCGAAGGAGGTGGCGGGGGGGAAGCGGGACCAGGCGAAGGTGTCGCCGAAGAGCCTGCCCGCCTTCCTGGGGGCCCCCAAGTTCCTCCCGGAGCCGGCGCAGGAGGAGGACGAGGTGGGGGTGGCGACGGGCCTCGCCTGGACCCAGGCGGGCGGGGACATCATCTATGTCGAGGCCACCACCATGCGGGGGAAGGGGCAGCTCACCCTCACCGGCCACCTCGGGGACGTGATGAAGGAGTCCGCCCAGGCGGCCCTCTCCTACGCCCGGGCGCGGGGGAGCGAGCTGGGGATCCGGGAGGAGGTCTTCGGGAAGCTCGATCTGCACGTCCACGTCCCCGCCGGGGCGATTCCCAAGGACGGCCCTTCCGCAGGGATCACGATGGCGACGGCGCTCATCTCGGCGCTCACCCGCATCCCGGTCCGCCGGGACGTGGCGATGACGGGCGAGGTGACGCTCCGGGGAAAGGTGCTCCCGGTCGGGGGCGTCAAGGAAAAGATCCTGGCCGGCCGCCGGGCCGGGCTCCGCGCGATCATCGTCCCCCGGAAGAACGACAAGGACATCCAGGAGCTGCCCAAGACGATCACCCGCGGCATGACCTTCGTGTACGTGGATTCGATGGACCAGGTTCTGGAACGGGCGCTGACCCGCCGGGTCGCGGGCCGCGGCCGTCCGGCGGCGGAGCCGGCCCGGCCGGGGCGCCGCCGCGAGCGGCCGGCCCCGCCCCCCCCCGCCTAGGCGGGGGGACACGGGAGCGGTGTGAGACAGCAGCGCCGAGGTGGGGCGAGTACCACGGCAAGCCTCACCACGCTCCTGGCCCACCGGAAAGCCCGGGAAGCGGTGGGCGTGCTGCTCACGGCCGTCGCGCTCCTCATCCTCGTCAGCCTGGCCTCCTACGATCCGGCCGATCCCTCCTTCCTCCACTCGGGCATCCCGGGGGGGCCGATCCGCAACGGGGCCGGGTGGCTCGGAGCGTACCTGGCCGGTGCCCTCTTCGGTCTCGCGGGGGCCGTGGCGCTCCTGGTGCCGCCCGGGCTCCTGTGGCTGGGGGTGCGGGCCTTCGTCACCCCCCGTCCGCTCCGGTTCCCTCTGCTCCCCGGCGCCGGGGCGACCCTGGGGATCCTGAGCCTGACCCTGCTCCTGGCGCTCCTCCAGCAGGAGGCATCCTGGCGCGGGCTGAAGGGGGAGCCGCTCGGCGGAATCCTCGGCGGCGAGCTCCTGCGCTTCCTGCAGCCCGTGCTGGGCCGCCTCGGCCTCGGCCTGGCTGCGGCGACCGCGCTCGCCCTGGCGGGCATCCTCTGCAGCCGCCTCTCGCTGCTGGCGCTCCCGCTGACACTGGCCGATGCCGGGGGCCGCGCCCTGGTGCAGGCGCGGGCCCTGCTCCACTCGGCCCGGGCCGCCCTCAGCGCGCGCCGTCACCGCCGGGCGGCGACGCGGGCGCTCACGCCCGCCGCCGTGACTCCGGTCGCCCCGCCTTCCGCCCAGGCGGTCCTCACCGAGGGGCCGCCTCCCGTCCCCCCGCGGGTGCCGGAGCCGGCCGAGCCGACGGCACCCCTGCCGGTCCCGCGGGACCCCGAGGCGCCGCAGGAGATCCTCCCCTTCGTCGTGTCCGAGGCGCGCTACGGCCCGCCCCCCCTCTCCCTCCTGGATCCCCCCGCGCCGGCCGCGGCGGGTCCGACCGCGGAGGAGCACCAGCGGAACGCGGAGATCCTGGTCAAGACGCTGCGGGACTTCGGCGTGGAGACGCGCGTCGCCGACGTCAGTCCCGGTCCGGTCATTACCCGCTACGAGGTGGAGCCAGGGCCGGGGATCAAGATCAACCGGATCGTGGGCCTGGCCGACGATCTTGCCCTGGCGCTCAAGGCGATGAGCGTCCGGGTCGTGGCGCCGATTCCCGGGAAGGCGGTGGTGGGGGTGGAGATTCCCAACCAGAACCGGGCCCGGGTCTCCCTCCGGGAGATCCTGGCCACGGCGGAGTTCGCCGCCCTCGCCTCGCCCCTCCCGCTGGCCCTGGGGAAGGACATCGCCGGCAACCCGGTGGTGGCCGACCTGGCCCAGATGCCCCACCTCCTCATCGCCGGCGCGACCGGGTCGGGCAAGAGCGTGTGCCTGAACGGCCTCATCCTCAGCATCCTCTTCAGCACCCCCCCCACCGACGTGCAGTTCCTCCTCATCGATCCGAAGCGGGTCGAGCTCTCCATCTTCAACGGCATCCCCCACCTCCTGGACCGGGTCGTGGTGGAGACGCGGGAGGCGGCGAAGAAACTGCAGCTGGTGATCGCGGAGATGGAGCGGCGCTACCGGGTCTTCGCCGAGGTCGGGGCCCGCAACCTGGGCGCCTACAACCAGTGGGCCGTGGCCGCGCCGCCGCCGGAGAGGGAAGAGGCGGCCGGCCCCCTCCCCCAGCTGGTGGTGGTCGTGGACGAGCTGGCCGACCTGATGCTGGTGGCGGCGCACGAGGTGGAGAACGCCGTGGCCCGGCTGGCCCAGATGGCCCGTGCCGTGGGGATCCACCTCATCGTGGCGACCCAGCGCCCCTCGGTGGATGTCATCACCGGCGTCATCAAGGCCAACTTCCCCGCCCGCCTCTCCTTCCAGGTGTCCTCCAAGGTGGACTCGCGCACGATCCTGGACGTGAACGGGGCGGAGCAGCTGCTGGGGAGCGGCGACATGCTCTTCCTCCCCCCCGCCTCCTCGAAGCCGATCCGGATCCACGGCTGCTTCGTCTCCGAGATGGAGATCCGCCGGGTGGTGAAGTTCCTGAGCCGGTTCGAGCATCCCGGCACGCCCCCGCTCCCCCAGGCGCCGGCGGGGGTGGAGCGGGAGGGGGCCTCGGCCGCGGACGATTCCCTCTACGAGCAGGCCAAGGAGCTGGTCATCCAGACGCACCAGGCCAGCATCTCCATGCTCCAGCGGCGGCTCCGCGTCGGGTTCAACCGGGCCGCCCGCCTGCTCGACCAGATGGAGCGGGACGGGATCGTTTCCCCCATGGATGGGCCCCGGCCTCGGGAGGTCCTGGTGAAGCCGGTGGAACCTTAGTGCCGGGCCAACTGACGTCGCCTCACGTCGTTCTCAGTCGTCGGCGGTCCTCGACGTACCAACGGCGTACGCCTCCCCACCCACCTTCGGTGGGCGGACGCCCACCTATGGTGGGTACCCGCTCCTCCCTCGGGCCTCGTGATGCTCGTCATTTGGCCCGGCACGCGACCCGTGGCGTGAGCATGAGGAACAATCCGTTGGAGTCACACTAGGGGGCCCATGCGGACCCCGGTCGTCCTGCTCCTCGCCGCTGGCCTCCTCCTCGCGGGCGCCGCGCCGCCCGCGGCGCCCGACGTGGTGGGGCGGATCGAGGCCCGGTACCGCGCGCTCTGGAGCCTGCAGGGGCGCTACCTCCAGACCGCTACCCTGCAGGCGGCCGGCCACACCGAGCGGGCGACAGGGAAGTTCTTCCTGAAGCGGCCGGCCATGATGCGCTGGGAGCAGGAGAGTCCCGAGCCCCGGCTGCTCGTCACGGACGGGACGACCCTCTGGACCTATTCCCCCCTCGACCGGCAGGCGGTGAGCCAGCCGGTCGGCCCGGCCCTGCAGGCTTCCCCGTCCCTCCACTTCCTCTCGGGGATGGCCACCCTCGGGGCGACCTTCACGGTCGCCTCGATCCTGGAGGACCCGGCGGGCGAGGCGCTGTTCGTGAGCCTCACGCCCAAGACCGCGGACCCGGCCGTCCGCCGGCTCATCCTCCGGGTCCACCGCCGGACGGCCCTGGTGGACCGGCTCACCGTGGTGGACGCGTACGAGAACAGCACGGTCCTGGAGTTCAGCGCCGTCCGGGAGAACCCCGGCCTCTCGGACCGCCTGTTCACGTTCAACCCTCCCCCGGGGACGGACGTGATCCGCTCCCCTTCCCCCTAGGGCGATCGCCACGCATAGCGGCTCATGCGCAGACGACGGCTGGCGTGCGGGGCCAAATACTGTCCGTTCCTGCTCCCGCGTGGCCGCTTGACGCTGGCGGTCGCGTGTGAAAGACTGCCCCCCAACTCTGGCGGGCACTTACAGCGCGCCGCAAGGGGGGAATCCGGCCCCGTGGGTATGGGCTTTGCAACCGGGCCCCCCGGAGGCACCTGTTTGCCCTCCGTCGGGCGTGGAGGCCAGTGTGGCGAATGAATTCTCCTTCGACGTCGTCTGCCGGGTGGATCTGAGCGAGTGCGACAACGCCATTCAACAGGCGACGAAGGAGGTCAGCCAGCGGTTCGACTTCAAGGGGACCCGCTGCAGCATCCGGCGGGAGGAGGGGGCGATCCTCCTGCAAGCCGATGACGAGTACAAGCTCCGCGCCCTGACCGAGCTCCTGGAGGGGAAGCTGGTGAAGCGGAAGGTTCCGCTGAAAGCGTTGGCGTACGGGACGGTCGACCCGGCGGCCGCCGGGAGCGTCCGCCAGCGGGTCACGATCCAGCAGGGCATCCCCGTCGAGAAGGCCCGCGAGATCGTCAAGCGCGTCAAGGCCAGCGGGCTGAAGGTCCAGGCCCAGATCCGGGAGGACGAGATCCGGGTCACCGGGCGGAGCAAGGACGATCTCCAGGTCCTCATCGGCGCCCTGCGGGAGCTGGATCTCGGGATCGAGTTGCAGTTCACCAACTACCGGTGAGGCGCGGCGGGAGCGCATGACCGACACGCTGCAGACGCTGGTCCAGGCCTTCGACCGGATGGCGGCAACCTACGAGCTGATGGCTCGCCGCCTGGCCGGCCAGATCGAGCAGCTGGAGGCGGAGCGGACGGGGCTCCGGGCCCAGCTCTCGGAGCTGAGCCAGCACCAGACCGCCCTGCTCCGGTCCAACCAGGACCTGGCCCGGCTCACCGCCGACCTGTCCGGGCAGGTGACGTCGCTCGCGCGCCGGGCGGAGGAGGCCACCCGCCAGGACCAGCTCAAGTCGGAGCTGCTGGCCACCGTCTCCCACGAGCTCCGGACACCGCTCACCTCCATCAAGGGGGCCCTGTCGGTCCTCCTCGGCGAGGACCCGCCCGCCCCCGAGATCCGGGCGGAGTTCCTGGGGATCGCCCACCAGAACGTGGAACGGGTGATGCGCCTGGTCGCCAACTTCCTGAACCTCACCCGGATCGAGGCGGGGCAGATCGGGATTGTCCCTCGCGCCCTGGACCTGGCGGAGGTGCTGACGGCCGCCGTGGAGCGGATGCGTGGCCTCGCCGCCGAGCGCCGGGTGCGCCTCGAGCTCGAGCCCCCCCGGGGGCCGCTCCCCCTCACCGGCGACCCCGAGATGCTGGAGAGCGTCTTCTCCAATCTCCTCGACAACGCCGTGAAGTTCTCGCCCGAGGGGGCCTCGGTGGTCGTGGGGGTGGGGGCGGACCCACGGACGCTCACGGTGCAGGTGCGCGACCAGGGCCCCGGCATCCCGCCGGAGGAGGTTCCCCGGGTCTTCGAGCGCTTCTTCCGCGGGCGCGAAGCGGCCGCGGCCCGGCGGGTCCCGGGGACGGGGCTGGGCCTGCACATCTCGAAGGCCATCGTGGAGGCGCACGGGGGCCGGATCGGGGTGGAGAGCCGGGTCGGGGAAGGGAGCACGTTCACCGTCACCCTGCCGCGCGAGGCGCGTGGGCCCGCGGCCTAGGCGGGGAGGGAGGGACGGGACGGGGCGCGGGCCCCGATTTTTCGCTTCCTGGCCAAACGGCGCATCGGGTATACTCGCGCGGACTTTGAGGGGGAGATGGATACGCCGGTAGTGCTCCTCGCCGAGGACGAGCCGGACATCGTCAGGCTGGTGACCTACATCCTGCGCCGGGAGGGGTTCGCTGTCCGCACCGTCACCACCGGCAGGGAGGCGGTGGACGCCGTCCGCCAGGAGAAGGTGGACCTCGTCCTCCTGGACATCATGCTCCCCGAGCTCAACGGATACGGGGTGTGCGAGGTCCTGCGGGACGACCCGCTGACCCGCCACATCCCCATCGTGGTCATGAGTGCCCGGGCCCAGGCCAGGGAGGTGGAGCGGGGGCTCGAGGCTGGCGCCGTCTCCTACATCACCAAGCCCTTCGAGCCGGCGCAGCTGGGAGAGCAGATCCGGGCGGCGCTCACGGCAGCCACGGGCGGGAGGGCGACGAGTGGAGCGGGGGACGGCCTGCCTCGTTGACGGGGGCGCACCCCGGGTGGATCCCCTCGCCACCCCCGGCCTGGCACTGCGCACGCTCCCGACCGCTCTCAGGGGGTCCCTGGTCCTCGCCCTGGACGAGGGGGCGCACGAGGCCCCGCAGCGGGAATTCCTCCATCTGGCCCTCCAGACCCCCGATCCCCTGAGCCGCTCCGAATTCCAGATCGCGCTGACGGACCCGGACCCCGGGATTTCCCCCGAGGCCTTCCCCGGCCTCTCCGCTCCTGTCGGCCGGGCCGACAGGTCGAGCCGCCGACCGGGGGGCGGTCTGACGCGCATGATCATCCTCCGGGGGGCAGCTGCTGGGGCGGTCGGTCTCGAAGGTCGGGTGCGGCCATGACCGAGCGGCGAGAGGGAGAGCCGGTGGCGGCCGGGGCCGAGGGCCCCGTCGTCCTGGTGGTGGATGACGAGCCGGGGATCATCCGGATGCTCCAGGTGACGCTGCAGCGGCGGGGCTTCGGCGTCCTGACGGCCGGCTCGGGACGGGAGGCGCTCGAGATCGTTGCCCGGGAGGCGGTGGACCTGGTCCTCCTGGACATCATGATGCCGGGCCTGGACGGCCTGGAGGTGACCCGGGCGCTCCGGGCCCGCCCGGAGGAGGCGCGGATCCCCGTGATCATTCTCACGGCGAAGGATACGGTGCGGGACAAGGTCACGGGCCTCGAGCTGGGCGCGGACGATTACATGACCAAGCCCTTCAACGGGGAGGAGCTGGTGGCCCGGATCCGGGTCCAGCTCCGCCTGGCCGGGATGGACCGGGCCATCCGGCGGCAGAACCGGGAGCTCACCAGCCTGAACGCCGTCGCCGTCGGCGTCGGCCAGTCCCTGAACGTCGGGGAGATCCTGGAGGCGACCCTGAGCCGGATGGCGGAAGTGGAGGGCGTGGCTGCGGGGGGGATCATGGTCTGGGACCCGGAGCGGGGGGTCCTCCGGCTGGCGGCGGAGCGCGGCCTCTCGGCTGCCCTGCGGGCGGCCTGGCACGAGCAGCCGCTCGCCGCCTCCCCCTGGGCGGCCGTCTTTCGGGAGCCGGGCCCGGGCCTCCTGGAGGACCCGGCCGCCGCCCCCGACCCGGCCCTGCGGGCCGAGGGGAGCGACGCCTATGGCAACCACGCCTGCGTGGCCATGACCGCCAAGGGGCGGACGCTGGGTCTGATGCACCTCCTCTCCCAGCCGCCGCACCGCTTCGGGGCCGACCACGTGCGCTTCTTCGCCGCCATCGGGCGGCAGGTGGGGATGGCGCTGGAGAATGCGCACCTGTACCACCATACGGAGCAGCAGGTCTCCCAGATGCGGGCGCTCTACGAGGTCTCCTCCTCCATCACCTCCACGCTCGAGCTGCAGGAGATTCTCCGGGCCCTCATCGAGCGGCTCCTGGACCTCCTGAAGGTGGACCGGTGCGTGGTCACCCTCTCGGACGTGACGGGAACGGCCGGCGAGGTGGTGATGGGGTACGACGGCTCGAAGCCCATGCCCTGGATCCACGGGATCCAGATCACCCTGGACCGCCACCCGGAGGTGCGCCGGGCCCTGGAGACCAAGAAGGCCCTGGTGATCTCCGAGGCCCTCCAGGAGCCGCTCCTCACCGCCGTCCGCAGCCTCCTCGTCCCCCTCCAGGTCCGGTCCATGCTGGTCATCCCGCTGCTCACGAAGGACAAGGCCCTGGGGGTCATCGCCCTGAGCAGCCTGCGGGAGGCCCGGCTCTTCACCGCGGGCGACGTGGAGTTCTGCCAGATCCTGGCCAACCAGGCGGCCATCGCCATCGAGAACTCCCGCCTCTTCGCCGAGACCAAGCGGCTCGCCAGCACCGACGAGCTCACCGGCCTCTTCAACCACCGGCAGTTCTACCTCCTCCTGGGGCAGGAGGTGCGCCGCGCCCTCCGGTACGGCCGGCAGCTTTCCCTCATCCTGGCGGACATCGACTACTTCAAGGCCTACAACGATCGCTACGGCCACCTGGCGGGGGACGAGGCGTTACGCCAGATCTCCCGGGTCCTGAAGACCAAGTCCCGGGACGTGGACATGGTGGCCCGGTATGGGGGGGAGGAGTTCACCATCATCCTGCCGGAGACCGAGCTCGCCCAGGCGGCGGTCCAGGCCGAGCGCCTCCGGGTGGCGGTGGAGGCCCACCGGTTCGGCTCCGCGGCCGAGGGACACCTGACCGTCAGCCTGGGGGTGGCGACCCTCATCGAGGGGATGGACCGGCCGGAGCAGCTGGTGCACCGGGCGGACCAGGCCCTCTACGAGGCGAAGGCGAGCGGGCGCAACCGGGTTTGCCTGGCGCCGGGCCGGGTCGAGCCGCCGGAGGCGTAGGCGTGGGGAGCCCCGGGTTCCCGGTGGCGCCTCTCGGGAGCGCGGCCATCGTATGAGGGCCTCCCCCCGATCCTGGGGTGATCGCCTCCTCCTCCTGCTCCTCACCGCCGGCGGCGTGGGCTATGCCCCGGTCGGCCCGGGGACCGCCGGCAGCGTGCTCGGCCTCCTCCTCGCGTGGGGCCTGGCCGCGTGGGGGGCGGGCGCGGTCTTTCTCGGTGCCCTGGCCTGTGCGGCGCTGACGGCGCTGCTGGCTGGCCGGGCCGAGGTCCTCCTCGATCGCCGGGATCCCCCCGCCGTCGTGCTCGACGAGATGGCGGGGATGCTCCTGGCGACGGCCGCCATCCCCCGGCACTGGGCCTTCGCGGCGGCCGCCTTCGGGTGCTTTCGGCTCCTGGACATCTGGAAGCCCCTGGGGATCCGGCGCGCGCAGGCGCTGCCCGGGGGGGCCGGGATCCTGGCCGACGATCTGCTGGCGGGCCTCTACACGAACTTGCTGCTCCAGGTGGTCTGGCAGTTGCTGGCCGCGCGGGGTCCACTCCCATGAACGCCGAGATCCTGACCGTGGGCACGGAACTCCTGCTGGGCCAGATCGTGGACACGAACGCCGCCTTCATCGCCGAGCGACTGGCGGAGGCCGGGATCGACGTCTACTGCAAGACCACGGTGGGGGACAACCCGGCCCGGATCGAGACCGCGCTGCGCCAGGCGCTCGCGCGCGCCCAGGTCGTCCTCTGCACCGGAGGGTTGGGCCCGACGGAGGATGACCTGACGCGGGACGTGGTGGCGGCCGTGACGGGCCGCCCGCTCCGCCTCGACCCGGCCGTGCTGGCCCAGATCCGGGCCCGCTTCGCCCGGCGCGGCATCCCCATGGCCAAGAACAACGAGCGGCAGGCCCAGGTCCCGGAGGGGGCCGAGGTGCTGGAGAACCCCCGGGGGACGGCGCCGGGCCTGCTCCTCCGGGTCGAGCCCGACCGGACGGTGGTGCTCCTCCCGGGGGTGCCGGCCGAGATGCGGCCCATGCTCACGGAGGTCGTCCTGCCCCGCCTCCGCGAGGCCTACGGCCTGAAGGGGCAGATCCGCTCGCGCGTCCTCCGGACCACGGGGGTGAGCGAGTCCAAGGTGGACGAGCTCCTGGGGGACCTCTGGGCGGAGCGGAACCCCACGATCGCGCTCCTGGCCCGCTCCGGTGAGATCCACGTCCGGCTGACGGCAAAGGCGGAGGGGGAGGCGGAGCTGACGCGCCTCCTGGACGGCCGCGAGGCGGCCGTGCGGGAGCGGCTCGGCGACATCATCTTCGGCCGGGATGAGGAGAGCCTGGAGGTCGTCGTGGGCCGGCTCCTCCGCGAGCGCCGCCTCACCCTGGCCGTGGCCGAGTCCTGCACCGGCGGGCTCCTCGGCCATCGGATCACCAATGTCCCGGGCTCCTCCGCCTACTTCGACCGGGGCCTCGTGGCCTATAGCAACCAGGCGAAGACGGCCCTCCTGGGCGTCCCGGCGGAGCTGCTCGCCGCCAGGGGGGCGGTCAGCGCCGAGGTGGCGGCCGCAATGGCCGAGGGGATGCGGGCGGCGGCCGGGACGGACCTGGCGCTCGGGGTCACCGGGATCGCCGGGCCCGCCGGCGGGACCCCGGAGAAGCCGGTCGGCCTCACCTACATCGCCCTGGCCCACGCCGGCGGGGTGGCTGCCCACGAGTTCCGGTTCTTCACCGACCGGGACCTGAACAAGCAACGGGCGGCCCAGATGGCCCTGGACCTGGTGCGGCGCCACCTGCTCGGCCTCCCCCCAGTCCCGATCCTCTAGCCTCGCGGGAGCCCGCACCCTGCGTCTCTTCATCGCCATCGTCTTGAGCGACGCGCTCCGGGACGCGCTCGGGGCGCTGCAGAGGGACCTCCGGGCCGCGGGGGGTCCGGTCTCCTGGGTGAAACCGGAGAACATCCACCTGACCCTGAAGTTCCTGGGGGAGGTTCCCCCGGCGCGCGAGGGACTGGTCCGGGAGGCGATGGCGGAGGCCGTGGCGGGTCTCTCCCCCTTCACGCTTCGCGCCGGAGGCTGCGGGGCCTTCCCCGGGGGGCGCAACCCGCGGGTCCTCTGGGTGGGTCTGCGGGCCGGGGGTCCCGAGGCGGCCACCCTGGCCGCGCGCGTGGAGGCCGCCTGCGCCGCGCGCGGGTTCCCCCCCGAGAACCGCGCCTTCCGGGGCCACCTCACGCTGGGCCGGGTCCGGGGATCGCGGGGGCTCGAGGAGACCCTGCGGCGGCTCCAGGCGCACGCGGAGGATACGCTGGGCGAGACGGCGGTGGACCGGATCGTCCTCTACGAGAGCCGGTTGCACCCGGCTGGCTCCATCTACACCGCGCGGCATGCGCGTGAGCTTCCGGGGGGAGGGCCGTGAGGACTCCCGCCGCGCTACGGGAGGACGCGACGGCCATCTTCCGGGCCGCCCTGGAGGCCGTGGACCCGGCCGCCGCCATAAAGCGGCACGTCCGGCGGGAGCGGGATCAGCTCCGGGTGGGGGACCGCTCCTACGACCTCGCGCGCCTCCGGCGGATCTTCGTTCTGGGGGCGGGGAAGGCGGGGGCGCCGATGGCGGCCGCCGTGGAGGAGATCCTGGGGGAGCGGATCACCGCCGGGGTGGTCACGGTGAAAGCCGGCCACGGCGGGCCCACCCGGATCGTGCGGATCCAGGAGGCCGCCCATCCCGTGCCCGATGCGGCCGGGCTCGCCGGGGCCCAGGCCATCCTCGATCTGGCCAAGGGGGCGGGCGCCGACGACCTCGTGATCGCCCTCATCTCGGGGGGCGGATCGGCGCTGCTCCCCCTGCCGGTCCGGGGGATCACGCTGGAAGAGAAGCAGCAGGTCACGAAGCAGCTCCTGGCGTGCGGAGCCACGATCCAGGAGATCAACGCGGTCCGGAAGCACATCTCCGCCGTCAAGGGGGGGCAGCTCGCCCGGGCGGCCGCGCCGGCCCAGGTCCTCACGCTGGTCCTCTCCGACATCGTCGGCGATCCCCTGGACGCCATCGCCTCGGGCCCCACGGCCCCGGACGGGACCACCTTCAGAGAGGCGCTGGCCATCCTCGACCGGTATGGGATCCGGGGGGCGGTCCCGCCGGCGGTCGGCGAGTACCTGGAGGCGGGAGCGGCCGGGCGCGTCCCCGAGACGCCGAAGCCGGGGGATCCCCTCTTCCAGCAGGTCCACCACCGGATCGTCGCCAACAACGCCCAGGCCCTGGAGGCCGCCGCGGCGGCTGCCGCGGCCCGGGGCTACCGGCCTCTCATCCTGGCTTCCGGCATCCAGGGGGAGGCCCGCGAGGTGGCCAAGGTCCTGGCCGCCCTGCTCCTCGAGGTCCGGGCCACCGGTCGGCCGATCGAGCCCCCGTGCTGCCTGGTGGCCGGAGGGGAGACGACGGTCACGCTCCACGGGAAGGGCAGGGGAGGGCGAAACCAGGAGATGGCGCTCGCCGCGGCCTTCCCCCTCGAGGGCGCAGCGGGAATCCTGTTCTTCTCGGCCGGAACCGACGGGACCGATGGGCCCACGGACGCCGCCGGGGCCGTCTCCGACGGGCAGACCGTCCCCCGGGGGCGAGCGGCCGGCCTCGATCCCGCGCGCCATCTCGCCGAGAACGACGCCTATTCTTTCTTCCGGGCCCTGGGCGACCTGGTCGTGACCGGCCCCACCCGGACCAACGTCATGGACATCCACCTGCTGCTCTGCGGGCCCCGTCCAGGGCATCCCCTCTAGGCAAATGCGGTTGACATCCCGCTGATAGTGCAATAATTTGGTCCGTCGCCTGTGACGGGAGCGGCCCATGTTCGACCGGCTCACCGACCGCCTGGCGGCCGTCTTCCGGCGCCTCCGGGGGCACGGGACCCTGACCGAGGAGAACATCGCCGAGGCCCTCCGGGAGGTGCGACTGGCCCTCCTGGAAGCTGACGTCCACTTCGCGGTCGTCAAGGAGTTCCTCGAGCGGGTCCGGGCGCGGGCCGTGGGGCAGGCTGTCCTCAGGAGCCTGACCCCGGGCCAGCAGGTGGTGAGAATCGTTCACGAGGAGCTCACGGCCCTCATGGGGGGCGATCGCTCCAGCCTGAGCCTCACGGGGAGCCCGCCGGTCGGCGTCCTCCTCGTGGGACTCCAGGGCTCGGGGAAGACGACCACGGCGGCCAAGCTGGCCCGGCTGCTCCTGCGGGAAGGGCGCCGCCCCCTCCTGGTGGCGGCCGATCTGAAGCGCCCTGCCGCGGTCGGGCAGCTCCAGGTGGTGGGCGCCGCGGTCGGAGCGCCCGTCCACGCCGACCCCCGGGCCGACTCCGCCCTCGCCGCCGTGCGGGGCGCCGCTGCCCGCGCCGCCGCCGAGGGCCAGGACGTCCTCGTCGTGGACACGGCGGGGCGGCTGCACGTGGATACGCCGCTCATGGCGGAGCTCACGGCCCTCAAGGACGCCCTGCAGCCTGCCGAAGTGCTGCTGGTGGCCGACGCGATGACGGGGCAGGACGCGGTCCGTTCGGCCGCAGCCTTTCACCGGGCGGTGGGGCTGACGGGGGTCGTCCTGACGAAGCTGGACGGGGACGCCCGCGGCGGGGCCGCCCTCTCCATCCGGGCCGTCACCGGCGCCCCGGTCAAGTTCGTCGGCGTGGGGGAGAAGCCCGAGGCCCTCGAGCCCTTCTATCCGGACCGGATCGCCTCGCGGATTCTCGGGATGGGGGACGTCCTTTCCCTCGTCGAGCGGGCCGAGGCGGCGGTGGCGAGGGAAGAGGCGTTGGCACTCGCCGCCAAGGTCCGCCGGGAGCGGTTCACCCTGGAGGACTTTCGCAAGCAGCTCCAGCAGGTCCGGGGCATGGGCTCCCTGTCCGAGGTCCTGGGGATGCTGCCGGGCCTCGGGGGGGCGGTGCGGCAGGCGGGCGGGGAGGGGGAAGAGCGGGCCCTCCGCCGGGTGGAGGCGATCCTGAGCTCGATGACCCTGCAGGAACGGGAGGACCCGGCCCTCCTGAACGGGAGCCGGCGGCGCCGGATCGCCACGGGCTCCGGGACGAGCGTGGCGGAGGTGAACCGCCTGGTGCGCCAGTTCGCGGAGATGCAGAGGGTCATGCGGCAGCTCACCAAGCCGGGCGGACGGCTCATGGGGCGTCCCCTCCCCCTGGCCTAACGTTCCCGTCAGCCGACCGGCTGGGGGCGGGCCGGCGCGGTGGAGGAGATCGATGGCCGTACGGATGCGGTTGATGCGGATGGGCGCCAAGAAGCGCCCCTTCTATCGGGTCGTGGTGGCGGACTCCCGGATGCCCCGGGACGGCCGCTTCCTGGAAGCGCTGGGGACCTGGGATCCTCAGGCGAAGGCGGGGAAGGGGGCGGCACTCACTCTGGATGCGGACAAGGCGCTGGCCTGGCTCAGGAAGGGGGCGCAGCCCACGGACACGGTCCGGGAACTCCTCTCGAGCGCTGGGGTCTTGAAGAAGTTCGCCGAGCTCAAGACCGGGAAGGCGACCGCTTGAGGGCGATGGCGATGGGTCGGGGCGTCCGGGGATCAGGGGGGCTCGGCGGCATCCCGGGACGGCCCGCTCGGCCATGGCCCGCCGCAGGAGAGGCCCGTGTTGAAGGAGCTGGTCGAGTACCTCGCGAGGGCGCTGGTGGAAGATCCCACGGAGGTGAGCGTGGAGGCCGTGGAGGACGAGAAGATCACCACGCTCAGGCTGAAGGTGGCGCCGTCGGATCTCGGCCGGGTCATCGGGAAGCAGGGTCGGACGGCGCGGGCAATGCGAACCCTGCTGCACGCCACCGCGGCCAAGGCGCGCCGACGCGCCGTCCTGGAGATCGTGGAATAGGCGGGGGGGAGGGACCCCTTCTCCTGCGCGTGGGGCGGGTGATTCGGCCCCACGGGCTCCGGGGGGAGGTGGCGATTCAGCTGGAGACGGACGTGGCCGCCTGCATCGCCCCCGGCCGCGTGTTACGCGCGGGACGGGAGGGCGCGGCGCCGGGCCCGCTCACGGTGCAGGGCTCCCGGGTGGATCGCTCCCGGGCCACGGTGCAGTTCGAGGAGGTCCGGACGCGGGAGGAAGCGGAGGCGCTGGTCGGGGCGGTGCTCACGCTGCCCCGGAGCGAGGCCCCGCCCCTCCCCGAGGGGAGCTTCTACCAGGTGGACCTGGTGGGGCTCCGGGTGGAGACGGGGGAGGGGGAGCCGCTGGGAGACGTGGCGGGGATTCTGGAGACGGGGGGAGTGGACGTCCTCGTCGTCCGGCGCGGCGGCGGCGAGTGGCTGCTGCCCGCGGCCCGCGCCTTTGTGCTCGCGGTGGACCTCCCGGGCAGGCGCCTGGTGGTCCGACTCCCGGAGGGCCTGGCCAACGCCGAAGCGGTATGACATCGTCACCCTCTTTCCGGGGATCTTCCGGGGACCCCTGGAGGAGAGCATCCTCCGCCGGGCCCAGGAGAAGGGGCTCGTCCAGATCCGCGTGCATGACCTCAGAGCCTGGACGCACGATAAGCACCGGGTGGTCGATGAGCCCCCGTACGGGGGCGGCGCCGGGATGGTCCTCAAGCCGGAGCCGGTCACCGAGGCGGTCGAGGCGCTCCGGGAGGGCCCGGGGACCCGGGTCCTGCTCCTCACGCCCCAGGGGGTGCCCTTTACCCACGGGCTGGCGGGGGCCCTGGCGGCCGAGGGCCACCTCATCCTCCTGTGCGGCCGGTACGAGGGGTTCGACGAGCGCATCCGCACCCTGGTGGACCTGGAGGTCTCGATCGGCGACTACATCCTGACGGGAGGCGAGCTGCCGGCCCTGGTGGTGCTCGACGCGGTCGCTCGGCTGGTCCCGGGGGTCCTGGGGGACGCCGCGTCGGCGGCGCAGGACTCTTTCGCGGGGGGGCTGCTGGACTTCCCCCAGTTTACCCGACCCCCGGAGTACCGGGGGCTCCGCGTGCCCGAGATCCTCCTGTCGGGCAACCACGAGGCGATCCGGCGCTGGCGGCGGAAGGAGGCACTGCGCCGGACGCTCACCCGCCGGCCGGACCTGTTGACGGTGGCCGCGCTGAGCGACGAAGACCGGGTCCTCCTGCAGGAGGTCACCCGGGAGGTCCAGGCGGAGGCCGACCCGCCGAGCCGGGTCGGGAATCGGCGCGGATCACCCCGCTAGATCGCGCGTCAGGCGCGGCCCGGCGCGGGGAGGAGGAGGGTGTTGGTCATGGACGTTGAGAAGCTGCTGGCGGACGTGGAGCGCCCGGCCCTCCGCCAGGACCTGCCGGAGTTCCGGCCCGGCGATACGGTCCGGGTCCACGTGAAGGTCCGCGAGGGAGACAAGGAGCGCTTGCAGATGTTCGAGGGGATCGTGCTCCGGCGCCGCCAGGGGGGGCTCCGCGCCACCTTCACGGTGCGGAAGGTCACCTACGGGGTCGGCGTGGAGCGGACGTTCCCCCTCCACTCCCCCATGCTGGAGAAGATCGAGGTGATCCGACAGGGGCACGTGCGGCGTGCGAAGCTGTACTACCTGCGAGAGTTGAAGGGGAAGGCGGCGCGGATCCGGGAGAGGAAGCGATAGAGCCGCGGGGCGACGGGACGGCGCGTGGACGGGATGCGGGCGGGCTTCAAGGGGATCTTCATCACCGGGCTCCTGGTCTCCATCCCGGTCGTCCTCACCGTGTTCGCCCTCTGGTGGTTCTTCAGCGTCGTTGATGGCCTGCTGGGCCCGGTGTTCGCCAACCTGCTGGGGTACCGGGTCCCGGGCCTCGGCTTCCTGTCCAGCTTGCTCATCATCTTCCTTGTGGGGGCGGTGGCCACCAACGTGGTGGGGCGCCGCCTCTTCTCGTGGGCCGAAGGCCTCTTGCTCCGCATCCCCATCGCCAAGACCGTCTACGCCGCCCTGAAGTCCCTGGTGGACGCCCTGAGCCCCGAGAAGGGGGGCTCCTTCCGGCGGTTCGTCATCGTCGAGTACCCCCGGCCGGGCACCTACGCCTTCGGCTTCCTCACCGACCAGAGCATCCTGGAGATCGGGCCGGGCGAAGAGGCGCACCTGGTGGCCGTCTACGTCCCGACCAACCACCTCTATCTGGGGGAGACGGTCCTCCTGCCCCGCCGGGACGTGATCTTCCCCGACCTCACCGTGGAGGAGGGGGTGCGGATCGTCCTCTCGGGAGGCAGCATTCTCCCCTCGCGGATCCGGCTCAAGGACTATGTCCGGACGCCCGCGGCCCGCTGAGAGCCCGCTCTCCTGGGCGCGGTTGCGGGCGACCCTGCGACGGGCCGGGGTGCGAACCATCGCCGGCGTGGATGAGGTCGGCCGAGGCGCGCTCGCCGGCCCCGTAGTCGCCGCGGCGGTCCTGATCCCGGTGGACCAGGACCTGGCGGTCGCCGCAGACTCCAAGGTGCTGAGCCCGGAGGCGCGGCTCGCCGCCCTCCCCGTCATCGAGGGGGTCGCCGCCGGGATCGGGGTGGGGGTCGTCGAGGCGGAGGAGATCGACGCGCTCAATATCCTCCGGGCGACCTTCCGAGCGATGGCCGCGGCGGTGGCCGCCCTCCCCCGCCTCCCGGACCTGATCCTGGTAGACGGGACACTGGCTCCCCCCCTCCCCCTCCCCTGCCGGCCCATCCCCCGCGGGGACGCCCTCATCCCGGTGATCGGCGCCGCCTCCATCGTGGCGAAGGTCCGTCGGGACGCCATCATGGCCGCGCTAGACTGCGCCCACCCCCGGTACGGGTTTTCCCGGCACAAGGGTTACGGGACGGCGGCCCACCGGGCGGCGGTCGCCGCCTTCGGTGTCTGCCCCGTGCACCGCCGCAGCTTCGCAGGGATCCGGGAGCACCTGCCGGGGGGTCAGCCGCCGCTCCCCCTGGGGGGATAGGGATGCCGGGGCGGCAGGCGACCGGCGTGGCGGGGGAGGCGGCCGCCCGCGCCTTCCTCGAGGCGCGGGGGCTCACGGTGCTGGCCACCCGGTTCCGGGCGCTCCGCGGGGAGATCGATCTGGTGGCGCGAGAGGGGACCACCGTCGTTTTCGTGGAGGTGAAGACCCGCCGGACGGCCACCTTCGGCCCCCCGGAGGGGGCGGTGCGGGCGGCAAAGCAGCGGCAGATCGCCCGGGTGGCCGAGGCGTTCCTCAGCGCCTCCGGCCTCCGGGGGCTCCCCTGTCGCTTCGATGTCGTGGCGGTGGATTTCACGGCGGGGCCGGCGCGCGTCACCTGGATCCGGGACGCCTTTCCGGCCGAGGGCCTGCCCCTCCTGTGAGGACGACGCGGGAGGGGTCGGTGCCCACGCCCCTGGACGGCCTCCCTCTCTTTCGCGAGCTGACGCCGGCCGAGCGCCGCCTCCTGGCCAAGATCGGCGAGCGCCGGCAGGTCCCCGCCGGCACCGTCCTGTTCCGGGAGGGGGGGGTGGGCGACGCCCTGTACATCATCTTGCGAGGGGCCGTGCGGATCACCAAGGTCATCCCGGGGACGGGGGAGGAGGTCCTGGCGGTGCTCCCGGCCGGGAGCACCTGCGGGGAGATGGCGCTCATCGACGAGTACCCCCGTTCCGCCACGGCCGCGGCCGAGAAGCGCACGAGCCTCCTGGTCATCGGGAAGGCTGCCTTCGGGGACCTGCTCACGGCGCATCCCGAGTTGGCCGTCAAGGTGCTCTGGGCCTTCTGCCGGTCCCTGAGCGGCCGGCTGCGGGAGACCAACGAGAAGATCGGTAGCCTCTTCGCGGTGAGCCGGACCTTCTGAGCCCCACGGGGCGGGCCGGGCCCGGGGGGCCGCCGGCCGCCCCACAGGAGAGCGGGATGGAAGCGGAAAAGGTCATCGCCTACGCCTGCCAGGGCTGTGGCAGCCGGGGGCTGAACCCGACCAAGACGAAGAAGGGAAACTACCTCTGCCCGGAGTGCGGGAACCAGGTGGAGGCGAGCGAGAAGCGGGTCGTCCCGAAGAAGAAGGGCACGTGAGGAGCGGGACGGGGACACGGCGCGTGGACTGGGCGAGCCTGATCCTCCTGCTGGTGGCCGCAGGGCTGCTGGCCGTGGCGCTGAGCCGCGGGCTCCGGACGGTCGCGGCCGCGGCCGACGCCTCCTGGGAGCTGGTGGTGGGCGTCCTCCCTCGCCTGCTCCTGGGGTTCGGGATTGCCGGCCTCCTGCAGGTCCTGGTGCCGGCGGAGGCGGTGGTCCGCTGGCTGGGGGCGGAGGCGGGGTGGCGGGGCATCCTGGTCGGGTGGGTGGCGGGGGCGCTTGCCCCCGGGGGTCCCTTCGTCTCCTTTCCCATCCTGGCTGCCCTCTCGAAGGCCGGGGCGGGGCTTCCGGCCCTGATCACCTTCCTGAGCTCCTGGTCCATGCTGGGCGTCAACCGGATCCTCGTGTGGGAGATCCCGATGATGGGAGGCCGGTTCGTGGCGGCGCGCGTGCTCCTGTCGCTGCTCGTGCCGCCGGCCCTGGGCTTCGCCGCCCGGGTCGTCTGGCCCCGCTAATGCGAACGACAGAATGCACGTGACACGGTCCGGGTCCTGGCGCCCGCGCCGCCCCGGCCCCCGGCCCCCCAGGGGAAACC
>DASYVA010000186.1 GCA_036000645.1 Candidatus Methylomirabilis sp. | reverse complement strand
CACCTGTGGCATCCTGCTTGATGTCGGTCCCCTGGCGGATCCGGAGGAGCACCTCCACCTTGCGCTCTCGCTCCAGGGTCTCCAGGCTCGAGACGTTCCCCACGTCCACGCCGGCCAGCTTCACCGGGTCCCCCACCCGGAGCCCGGTGACGCGGTCGAACCGCGCCCGCAGGTGGTAGCCCCGGCGGAAGAGCCCCTCCCGCCCCACCATCTCGATGACCACCAGCAAGATGGCCAGCCCCAGGGCGAAGAACAGCCCGACCCGCTTCTCCGGCGACAGGGGCATCTCAGGCTCCTCCCATCCCCTTGGTTTGGGTCGTGATGAAGGCCCGAACCACCGGGTTCGTGCTCCGCCGCAGCTGCTCGGGCGTCCCCACCTCGACCAACCGCCCCTCGTGGAGCATCCCCATCCGATCCGCCACGTAGCACCCCATGTTCAGGTCGTGGGTCACCACCACCGAGGTGATCCGGAACCGCCGCTTCAGGTCCACGATGGCCTCGGCGATGTGGTCCGTCATCACCGGGTCCAGCTCCGCCGTCGGCTCGTCGTAGAGCATGAGATCCGGGTCGGTGGCCAGCGCCCGGGCGATGGCCACCCGCTTGCGCATCCCCCCGGAGAGCTCGGAGGGGAGGAGGTGCTTCTTGTCGGCCAGGCCGACCAGGCTGAGCTTCTCCGTCACGACCCGCTCGATGGCCCCGTCATCCGCCACCCGGTGCTCCTTCAGCCAGAGGCCCACGTTCTCGCCTACGGTGAGGGAGGAGAAGAGAGCGGCCGACTGGAAGACCATCCCGATCCGGTACCGCTTCGGCTCTCCGGGAGCCGCCAGCGGCGCCCCGTCAATGAGGATCTGACCGGCGTCCGGGGTGAGGAGGCCCAGGAGGTGCTTCAGGAGGACCGTCTTGCCGCAGCCACTCGGCCCGATGATGACGAAGGTCTCTCCCGGATGGACCTCCAGGGTCAGGTCCCGCAGGACCTGGACGTCGCCGAAGGCCTTCGAGAGCCCCACGACCCGGATGCCAACCCCCCGGGGGGGCGGCCCCGTCGTGCGCGTCGCGGTCTCCATGCCCTGCAGCTCCGCCACCCCTGCGACCCCTCCCCGGACGCCCATTGTACCCCTAAATCAGCAGGCGGGTGATGACGTAATCAAAGATGAAGATGCAGATGAAGGAGAGGACCACGGCCCGGGTGACCGAGCGACCGACCTCGCGGGGGCCCCCGCGCGTCTGCAGACCCACGTGGCAGCAGATGATGGCGATGGTCACGCCGAAGACCATCGCCTTGACCAGGCCGTCCAGGAAATCGCGCACCTCCATGAACTGGCGGAGGTTGTTGAAGAAGGTGTGAACCGAGACGTTGATCTGGGGGTTCACGGCGCCCACCATGGCTCCCCCGAACCAGCCCAGGACATCCACGTAGATCGTGAGGACCGGGAGCGTCAGGAGGCTGGCCAGCACCCGAGGCATGACCAGGTAGCGGACCGGGTCAATGTCCAGCGTCCGGAGCGCGTCGATCTCCTCATATACGCTCATGGCTGCGATCTCGGCGGCCATGGCCGAGCCGACCCGTCCCGCGACCAGGAGGGAGGTCATCACCGGGCCCAGCTCCTTGACCAAGGAGAGCCCGACGAGGCCTCCCAGGTTCTCCTCCGCCCCCAGCTTGGCCAGCTGGAAGCCGCTCTGGAGGGCCAGCACCCCGCCGATGAAGAGGGCCGTCAGGGAAGCGATGGGGAGGGTCGCATTCCCGATCTCCGCCATGTGCGCCACGATCTTGTCCACGCTCCGCGGCGCGGCCCGGCTCTCCCGGACCGCCTGCCACAGGAGGATGAGGACCTCCCCGATGGTCTGGACGAAACGGAGGATGACCCCCCCGGTCCCGGCCAGCAGGCCGACGCCCTTCACGGGCGCGCCTCCGTGGGCGCTCCCCAGGTGATCCAGGGAAGGTAGAGGAGCCGGAGCCCGCGGCGCCCGGGGGTGCTGTGGACCTGGACCAACCCCAGGAGGAGCCAGAGGTCCCGGACCGGGCCCCCGGCCCCCTCCTCGGCCCGGTAGGCCACAAGCGGGGCGAGCTGCCAGGCGAGCAGGCCCTCGGCCTCCTCGCGGCGATAGAAGTTCCAGAGGAGGCTCGAGACCGTGTGGCCGTCCGGGCCGCGCTGGTACCGGTAGAGGCTCCAGAGGGGAGCCCAGCTCCTGGCGAGCGCGGCATCGCGCGGCAGAAAGGTCTCGAGCAGGGCGAGGGCCTGGAAGGTCGCCGCCTCCCCCTCCGCCTCGTAGAAGAAGAGGGGCCAGGCATCCAGGCGGTGCCGGCTCCGGCCCTCCTCGGGGCGTTCCTCCCGGGTGTCCTGGACCAGATAGTACAGGATGCGCCGCCGGGTCAGCCGCCAGCCCTCCGCGTCGTCGCGCTCCGTGAGGTACAGCGGCCAGAGGAGATACTCGTCGGTCCGGGTCTGGCGGACGGCAGTGCTGTAGAACGGCCAGACCCGGGTGATCCGGCGGGTCTCCCCCCGGGCGACCCGGACGATCGGCCAGGGGACGTGCCATTCCTCGTACCCTTCCTGGTGGTCGGTGATCTTGCTGAAGAAGGGCCAGAGGACCGTGGTCTCGTCCCGCTGGGGGGAGCGGAGGAGGCTGTAGAGGGGGAGGAGGACCCGGACCCACTTCGGGTTCTCGGTGTCCAGGTCCAGGTCCTGGGCGAAGCCGAGCGGCCAGAGGAAGAAGGTCTTGTCGAAGCGCCCCGGGCGCACATCCCGGCCGACCAGGGGCCAGAGTTGCCAGCCGGACTGCTCCGGGCCCGACCAGGCCGCGATCAAGGGCCAGGGGAGGTGCGTGGTCCGGATCCCCTCATTTACGGTCCGGGCGTACAGGGGGAAGAGGGCGAAGCTGATGTCGTCCCGGCCGAAGCGGTCCCGGAGGCGCCCGCCCAGAGGGAAGAAGGCGAAGTACCCCGGCCGGCCCGGGCTCCTCGTGCGCCAGAAGAGGAACGGGTAGAGGGAGACCTCGGAGGGGGTGGCCTCCTCGCGCCCCGGCGGCGTGAGCTCGGTCCGCCGGAAGAGGGTGAAGAACCGCCAGTCCACGTCCTCCCGCTCCCGGCTGTAGGCCCCGAACGGGTAGAGGAGGTCGGCCTCCGTGCTGTCGCTGGCGGCGTCCGTCTCGCGCAGGAGGAGGGGCCGGAGCCCCAGGGTGCTTCGGGGCCCCTCCTCCCGATAGACCCCCAGGGGCCCCAGGAGGCTCCACTCCACAGAAGAGCCGCCGGGCCCCTCCTGTCGGTCCAGGAGGGGCCAGAGGTGGGGCCCCGTCGCGCCGGCCTGACCGGCCACGAAGAGGAGGAGCCCGAGCGGCGCAGCGGCCCGGAGCGCGGCCGCCCGGACAGGCCGGCGCCCCCTGGCGGTGCCGCTCAGAGGGGCGCCCTCCGCTGTTCCGGCTCCTCGAACCGGGTGTACTCCCGCAGGAACGTGAGCGGGACGGAGCCGGTGGGCCCGTTCCGCTGCTTGCTGATGATGACCTCCGTGGTCCGGTCCTCCTCGTCCAGCTCCTCGCCGAGTCCGGCCACCTCGCTCTTCCGGGCCCGCTCCTGAGCCTGGTAGAACCCCTTCCGGTAGAGGAAGGCCACCACGTCGGCATCCTGCTCGATGGCCCCGGACTCGCGGAGGTCCGAGAGCTGCGGCCGGGGCGGCGTCCGGGACTCCACCGCCCGGGAGAGCTGCGAGAGGGCCATGACCGGGACGTTCACCTCCTTGGCCAGGGCCTTCAGGCTCCGGGAGATCTCCGAGATCTCCTGCTGGCGGCTCTCTACCCGGCCCCGACCCCGGATGAGCTGGAGGTAGTCCACGATGATGAGCCCGAGCTGCCCCTCGGCCTTGAGGCGCCGGGCCTTCGCCCGGATCTCCAGGATGGTGATGGCCGGCGTGTCGTCGATGTAGATGGGCATCTCCGACAGCCGCCCGGCGGCCTTGGTCAACTCGGGCCAGTCGCGGGGCCCCAGCTTCCCGGTCCGGAGCCGGTGCGAGTCGACCCGGGCCTCGGTGCAGAGCATCCGCTGGACCAGTTGCTCCTTGGCCATCTCCAAACTGAAGACGGCGACGGAGGTGGAGGGCTCCACCTTCGCGGCATTGGCCGCCACGTTGAGGGCGAAGGAGGTCTTCCCCATGGAGGGGCGCCCGGCCACGATGATCAGGTCGGCAGGCTGGAGCCCCGAGGTGAGCTCATCGAGCCTGCCGAATCCCGTGGGGACCCCGGTGATGTGGGCCTGGCGCTCGTAGAGCCGCTCGATGTGCTCGAAGGTCCCCTTGAGGATGTCCTTCACCGGGATGAAGGCCCGGGAGACCTTGTCCTCCGAGATTTCGAAGATCCGCTTCTCCGCCAGGTCCAGGACCTCGTCGACGCTTTCCGCGTCCTCGTAGCCCATGCCCACCAGCTCGGTGGCCGTGCCGATGAGCTGCCGGAGCAGGGCTTTGTCCCGGACGATGCGAGCGTGGTAGGTGACGTTGGCCGCGGTCGGGACCGCCTCCAGGAGGGCGGCGAGCGCGGCCGCCCCCCCGACCGCCTCCAGTTCGTTCCGCCGGCGGAGCTCGTCGGTGAGCGTGACGAGGTCCACGGGCTCGCTGCGGCCGAAGAGGGTCAATGCGGCGTTGAAGATCCGGCGGTGGGCGTCCCTGTAGAAGTGGTCGGGGCGGAGGGCGTCGATGGCCTTGAGGAGGGCGTCGCTCTCCTGGAGGATGGCCCCCAGGACCGCCACCTCCGCCTCCAGGTTCTGGGGCGGGATGCGATCGTGCCTGCCCTGCGGGATCGTCATGGAGGGGAATTCAGGCCCGGACGACCGTGACCCGCACCTCAGCCGAGAGGCCGGCGTGGAGCCGGACCGGCACGCGGAACTCCCCCAGGGCCTTGATGGGCTCCGCCAGGACGATCCGCTTCCGGTCCACCGGCGCCCCCTCCTTCGCCAGGGCCTCGGCGATATCGAGTGCCGTGACGGAACCGAAGAGGCGCTCCTGCTCCCCGGCCGCCCGGGCAAAGGTGAGGGCGAGGCTCGCGAGGCGCTCCGCCAGCTCCTGCGCCTCCCGCAACGCCCGGTCCTGTCGCTTGGTGGCCCGGGCCTTGATCTGGCCCAGGGCCCGGAGGTTGCCGGGGGTGGCCTCGACGGCCAGCCCGTGGGGGATGAGGAAGTTGCGGGCGTAGCCGCCCGCCACCATCACCTGATCGCCCGGCTTGCCCAGTTTCTCCACGGTCTCGAGCAGGATCACGTTGGTCTGCATCCGTCACGCTCCCGGGGCCGCGCGCGGCGGCGCCCCTACCGGGCGGTCCGCTCGCGGCGGCGAAAGCCGCACCAGATATCAAAGAGGCCCAGCGCCGCGACCGCGAAGGCGGCGAGCGGCTGCAGCAGGAGGAGCAGGAGCCCGAAGGCCCAGAACCCGGGCGGCAGCCGGAAGCGGCGGCCCAGCTCGGTCGCCACCGCCACCCCCTCCAGGAAGTAGAGCCCGATCACCGGGACGAAAAGGTTCATCCCCAACCGCCCGGTGGCGCCGGGGAGGAGCGTGAGGACCCCGGTCCCGATGAAGCCCCACACCCAGCCGTCCGCCAGACGCCACTCCCCCAGGGGGGGGAGGGGGGACCCCAGGCGGCGCAGGACCGCCCCGGCAGCGCCGTAGACCAGGACAGCCATCAGAAGCTCCCCGGTGGCGAGCAGGCCCGGGAGCAGTGCCACGACCGCGTCGCGCAGGCCGCCCATCCAGGCGGCCATCTCCCGCACCTGCTCCCCCGGCAGGCCCATGCCGCTCATGCCCGCGATGAGGTCGTTCAGAACCCCATCCACGTGCGCGGCGAACGCCCTGACGGCCGCGCCCGCCTCGAAGCCGACCCGGGAGCCCACCAGGAGGGCGAGGCCGACGAGCCCGGCCGCGGCCCCGGCCAGAACGGGCGGCACCGGGGTCGTGGCCCGCCGCGCCGCCGCCCCCATCGCCAGGGCGGGCGCCGCGACCTCCAGGAGGAAGGCGGGGGCGGTCCCACCCGGGAGCGCGAGCGCAGCCGCGGCTGTCCCGGCGCTCACCACGGCCGCCACCCGGAGCCCTCGCCACCCCGCCAGGACCAGGAGCGGAACGGGACTCAGCCCCGTCAGGAGGCCCCCGGCCGGGAGGAGGAGGCCGGCCCCGAAGAGCGCCAGGGCGGCTCCCCCGAGGACGACCGCCTCCACCGCCCGCCGCCCTGCCACCACCGGTGTCCCCTCAGGACAATTCGGCCGTAAAGGGGAGGAGGGCGATGCTCCGAGCGCGGCGGATGGCCCGGGTCAGCTGGCGCTGGTGGATGGCGCAGTTGCCGGAGATCCGGCGGGGGATCATCTTGCCCCGGTCGGTCACGTAATTCCGGAGACGCCGCACATCCCGGTAGTCCACCGCCTCGATTTTGTCGACGCAAAACTTGCAGACCTTCGGGCGCTGGTAGGCCCTCTTCCGCTTCAGCATGCGCACTCCACGGTCATCCGATTACAGAGGAGCATCAGAACGGGACATCGTCCTCGCCGCCCGCTTCGGGCGCCCGGACCGGCTCCCCCTCCGGCTCCGACCCACCGCCCGCCTCGCGTCGGCCGCCCAGGAACTGCACCCGCTCTCCCACCACCTCGTGCTTGCTCCGCTTCTGGCCGTCCTGGCCT
>DASYVA010000185.1 GCA_036000645.1 Candidatus Methylomirabilis sp. | reverse complement strand
GAAACCCCTTTCCCGCGCGCGCTTTAGGCCCCGCTCGACCATGACGTCCCCCTCCGGATGCAGGCGGCCCATGCGTCTTGGCCGCCCCCCCTCAGGAGTTTTCTCCCCCTGGAAATCCAGCATTCGCCCGATTGCCCTTCCCCGCCCCCCCGCCTACCGTCTGTAAGGGTACGCCTCTTCGGCTGGCATCGAGAGGAACCGGAGAGGGGTGCGATGTGGAGCGGACGAATCTGCTGGAGGCAATCCTGTGGCGCTACGGCTGGATCTGGCACCGACGCGGTACAGGGTTCGCTGCGTCTTCTGTCGCTGCGAGCACGAAAGCGAATACTGGGATGAGCTCGAGGCTGAAATTCTCCGGTGTCGGGATGAGGCACCCTCCTGGAAGCGGGGCGACTTGGACTCATACAGGGAACCACTGCTCCGACCCATTAGCCCGGAAACTTCCGCGTTGATGGCAGCTGCCGCTGAGCGCGGGCCTCGTGATGGCGGCTCCGTCTGATCGCGGGCCTCGCCCTGTCCCCGACATTCCTCCCCAACAGGGGTGCCCTGACTGACCTGCGTTTCCTTCGCCCGGGAGAGATGTGGCCAGCCGAAGGTGGGGCCCGAGAGGCCTGGGGCAGACCCTTGCGACCCTCTTCCAACCTTGCTAGAATACGCGCGTTTTCCCCCGGTTGGCCCGGGGGAGCTGGACGGGACCCCATGGCTCGGTTCCTCTGCAGGCTGGCCAGCCCCACCGGCGCAGTCCTCGACCGGGAATGCGAGGCCGAGGACGCGGCCGCCCTCCGCCAGCAGCTCGAGCGCGAGGGCTACTACATCTTCGGAATCCGCCCCAAGGCGGCTGGTCGTGCCCTGCGCCCCTTTTCCCGACGCCGCCGGGTCTCGCGGAAGACGCTCCTCGCCTTTTCGCAGGAACTGCTGGCTCTGCTGCGCGCCGGCCTTCCCATCATGGCGACCCTCGATCTGCTGATCGGCCGGGCGACCCACCCGGGGCTCCTGGAGACCCTCCAGGCGATCCGGGAGGATGTTCGGGGAGGAGCCTCCCTCTCGGCCGCCGCGGCCCGCCACCCGCGGGTCTTCCCCCCCCTCTTCGTGGCCTCGGTCCGGGCGGGAGAGCAGAGCGGCGCACTGGTCGCCACCCTGGGGCGGTTCGTCACCACGCTCAAACACTTCCTCGCGCTCCGACAGAAGGTCTACAATGCGCTCATGTACCCGAGCGCCCTCGTCGTCATCACCGGAGCGGTCATCCTGTTCTTGCTGACCTTCGTCGTTCCCACCTTCTCCCGCATCTATGACGATTTCGGCGCTCGCCTGCCCCTCCCAACCCAGCTCCTGGTGACGACCACGCAGCGGATCCGGGCCGACTGGCCCCTCCTGCTCGCCGCGCTGCTCGCGGCCGGGTTCTACTTTGCCTGGTGGCGCCGGACACCCGGGGGTCGCGCGACCCTGGACCGTCTCATCCTGCACCTGCCCTGGGCCGGGAAGGTGCTGCACCGGTATGCCCTCTCCACCTTCTGCCGGAGCCTGGCCGCCGTCGTGGGAGGGGGGACCCCGGTCGTCCCCGCCCTGGAGGTGGCGGCGGGCGCGGTAAGCAACGCCCACGTGGCCGCCCGGATCCGGACGGCCATCCCCCTGGTCGTAGGGGGGAGTAGCCTGGCCCGGGCATTGCAAGAGACGGGGGTTACGAGCCCCATGATGGTGGAGATGGTGGCCGTGGGGGAGAGTACGGGGGCCCTCGAGGAGATGCTGGGGCACGCCGCGGACGCCTCGGACGAGGAGGTGGACCTCCGGCTCTCCTCGATGGCCGCGCTGCTGGAGCCGGTGATCATGGCCGCCATGGGGCTCGTGGTGGCCACGATCGTCATCGTGCTCTACCTGCCCGTGTTTCATCTGGTTTCCATCATCCGGTAGGAGTCCGGCATGCGAGAGGGCGCGACCGCGCGATTGCACGAGCTGCTGGTGACCGAGGGGCTCGTCCCCGAGGCGGCGGCGGCCACGCTCGCCCGGGAGAGCAACGGGGACGTCCAGGCCTTCCTGGACCTCCTGGCGGCCCGCCACCAGGTCGCGGCCTCCCCCCTCGCCCGC
>DASYVA010000184.1 GCA_036000645.1 Candidatus Methylomirabilis sp. | reverse complement strand
CCCATCGGAAGGGTTCACCGGTTCCTCGTGGCGCCGAGCCCAGCGGCTACCCAGGGTTCCCTGACGAAGGGGCAATCAGAGCCAGATTTCGGCAGAAGGGGGGTGGCTGCCGCATTGGCACGCGGTGGGGCGCGGGGAGATGCTTGGCGGTCCCGATTAGGGCTATCCAGACCAATCTGAAGGAGAACACGAGATGAAGCGGCACGGGATCAGCCTGTTCGTGGCCCCCTTCGCCGTACTGGCGACCCTGGGGCTATTGTCATCGGCGATCGCAGGCGACGGGGACAAGTTCAGGGCGCGGCTGCGCAGCATTGAGGAGCCTCCGGCCATCTCGAGCGTGGCACGTGGCGCGTTCGAGGCAAGGCTCAGCCAGGACGGGGTGACCGTCGATTACACACTGACCTACCAGGATCTAGAGGGGGACGTCAGGCAGGCCCATATCCATCTCGGCCAGCGCAGTGTCAATGGTGGGATCAGTGTCTGGCTGTGTCAGACCGCCTTCAACGTTGACCCTACTGGCCTTGCACCTGCCTGCCCGCAATCGGGAACAGTGGAGGGCAGCTTCACGGCCGCCAACGTGATTGGCCCAGCCGGACAAGGAATCGCTACCGGTGAATTCGCTGAGCTCATACGGGCGATGCGCGCTGGGGTAACCTATGCCAACGTGCATTCAACCAAATTCCCAGGTGGCGAGATCCGCGGACAGATCCGCGGTGGTGACGATGACTGAGTAACGGCGAGCTGAGCGGCAGCCCGAGGCTCGCCCCCCCTCGCTCTATCCCGCGGAAAAGCCCCTGCCCCCCAGGGGCTTTTCTTATGGTCCTCCGTCCTGCCTCTCCAGGAACGTAGGCGGCTGGAAGACTGGGCCGCGCACGCATCCGGGGGGTGTGCCCCCTGCGTATCCAGGTCGGGGGCTGCGCCCGGCCGGGAGGAGCCGTTCCCGGCACGCGTGGCCCTGGGGAGGAGGTGAGGGCATGACGGCAACACGGTGGGTGGCGGGGCCGATCCTCGCCCTGTCGCTGCTGGGTGCGCCGGAGGGGGCGGGCCTGCTCCGGCCGCCGGAGACGGCACCGGCAGCCCCCGAGGTGGAGAGCCCGGTCTGGATTAATTCCGCGCCGGTCCGGCTGGCCGACCTCCGGGGGAAGGTGGTCCTGGTGGAGTTCTGGACCTACGGCTGAATCAACTGCCTGAACGTGGTCCCGAGTTTGCGGGACTGGCACGAGCGGTACGGCCCCCAGGGTCTGGTCATCATCGCGGTCCACTCCCCGGAGTTCTTCTGGGAGAAGGACCCGGACCGGGTCCGGGCCAAGGTGGCCGACCTCAAGATCCGCTACCCGGTGGCCCTCGACAACGACTTCAGCACTTGGAAGCGATACGGCAACCGCTACTGGCCCACCCGGTACCTGGTGGATAAGCGGGGCCGGATCCGCGCCAAGTACATCGGCGAGGGGGGCGACCGCGCGGTCGAGGCGGGCCTCCGCACCCTCCTCGCCGAACAGCCCTAGCCGATCGCGGCGACCGTTGCCGCCGCCCTCCCGA
>DASYVA010000183.1 GCA_036000645.1 Candidatus Methylomirabilis sp. | reverse complement strand
CACGAAGGGCCTCCGGATCACCCTGACGGACGAGCGGACCGACGAGAAGCGGGAGTTCTTCTACAAGGGGGGCATCGTCTCCTTCGTGGAGCACCTGAACAAGAACAAGACGGTCCTCCATCCGAAGCCCATCTACATCGCCCAGGAGCGGAACGGCACGTTCGTCGAGGTGGCGATCCAGTACAACGACGGCTACACGGAGAACGTCTTTGCTTACGCCAACAGCATCCGGACCACCGACGGCGGGAGTCACCTGATCGGGTTCAAGGCGGCCCTCACCCGCACCCTGAACAACTATGCGACGGCGCATGACCTCCTGAAGAACCACAAGGCGGGGCTCACGGGGGATGACGTGCGGGAGGGCCTGACGGCGGTCATCTCGGTCAAGCTGCACAACCCGCAGTTCGAGGGACAGACGAAGGCCCGGCTGGTCAACACCGAGGTGAAGGGGATCGTGGAGCAGGCCGTCAACGAGAAGCTGGGGGAGTACCTGGAGGAGAACCCCCCCGTCGCGCGGAAGGTCGTCGAGAAGGCGGTGGACGCCGCGCGCGCCCGGGACGCGGCCCGGAAGGCCCGGGAGCTGGCCCGCCGGAAGGGGGCCCTGGACGGCGACTCCCTCCCCGGGAAGCTGGCGGACTGCGCCGAGCGGGACCCGGCCCTCTCCGAGCTCTTCATCGTGGAGGGGGACTCGGCCGGCGGCTCGGCCAAGCAGGGGCGGGACCGGCGCTTCCAGGCGGTCCTCCCCCTCAAGGGGAAGATCCTGAACGTGGAGAAGGCCCGCTTCGACAAGATGCTCTCCAGCGCCGAGATCCGCACCCTCATCACGGCCCTGGGAACCGGGGTGGGGAGCGAGGACTTCGACCTGAAGCGGGCCCGCTACCACCGGATCATCATCATGACCGATGCGGACGTGGATGGGGCCCACATCCGCACCCTCCTCCTGACCCTGTTCTTCCGGCAGATGAAGGAGCTGGTGGAGGCGGGGTACCTGTACATCGCCCAGCCGCCCCTCTTCAAGGTGAAGAAGGGGAAGACGGAGCGGTACCTCAAGGACGAGCGGGCGCTGGAGGAGTTCCTGCTGGATCTGGCGGTGGAGGGGTTTCGGGTGGCCGGGGCCGGGATGGGGCAAGCGCTGGCCGGCCAGCGCTTGCAGGTGCTGCTCCGGAAGGCGATTGCCTTCGAGGGCCTGGTCAAGCGCTTCGAGCGGCGGGGGAAGCACCCCGACCTGGTGCGGGCCCTGGTGGCCGCCCGGGGGAGCGCCGCCGACCCCCTGAAGAGCAAGCCGGCCGCCACCGCCTACCTCAACGAGGTCCAGCGGCTCCTGAAGCCCGCGCTCCCCCAGCTCGGCGGGGTGGTCGAGGCCCGGCTGGAGGAGGACGAGGAGCGCGCCTCCCATCGGTTCGTCTTCCTCCTGGGCCGGGAAGGGGCCGGGGGGCAGATGGTCGCCGACGAGACCCTCCTTGCCAGCCCGGAGTTCAGGGAGCTGGTCCTGCTCCACCCGGCCCTCGAGCCGCTCGGGCAGCCCCCCTACCGGATCGAGGGGGCGGACGGGGGTGCCGAAGCCGGCTCGCTGCGGGAGCTGACCGAGCGCATCATGGCCGAGGTGAAGAAGGGGATCACGATCCAACGCTACAAGGGCCTGGGCGAGATGAACCCGGACCAGCTCTGGGAGACCACCATGAACCCCGCCACCCGGACCCTGCTCCAGGTGAAGATCGAGGATGCCGTGCAGGCCGACGAGATCTTCACGGTCCTGATGGGGGAGGCGGTGGAGCCGCGGCGGGACTTCATCGCGACCCACGCGCAAGACGTGCGCAACCTGGACATCTAGTGCGACGTCAACGAATTGCGGTCAATGCTCAGGCGACGTCAGTTGGCCCGGCACTAGTCGTGCGAGGATCGACCGATGCCTGACGAGACGGTCGGCCAGGGCGCAACACCGGCGCAGCCGCTGCGCCAGATCGGCGACGTCCGCCCGACCGACATCCACGAGGAGATGCGCCGCTCGTACCTCGATTACGCGATGAGCGTGATCATCGGGCGGGCGCTCCCGGACATCCGGGACGGGCTCAAGCCGGTGCAGCGGCGGATCCTGTACGCCATGTGGGAGAACGGGCTCCGGCCCGGCGCGCGCTTCCGGAAGTCGGCCGCCGTGGTCGGGGAGGTCCTGAAGAGCTTCCACCCCCACGGCGACACGGCCGTCTACGACACCATCGTCCGCCTGGTGCAGGACTTCTCCCTCCGCTACCCCCTGATCGAGGGGCAGGGGAACTTCGGCTCCGTGGACGGGGACGCGGCGGCGGCCTACCGGTACACGGAGGTCCGGCTCGCGCGGATCGCCCAGGAGATGCTGGCCGACATCGAGAAGGAGACGGTGGACTTCGTCCCGAACTTCGACGAGACGCTGCTGGAGCCGACCGTGCTCCCGGCGCGCCTCCCGAATCTCCTGGTGAACGGGGCGACGGGGATCGCCGTGGGGATGGCGACCAACATCCCGCCCCACAACCTCGGGGAGATCGTGGATGGGGCGCTCCTCCTCCTGGAGGATCCGGAGACCCCGCTCGAGGCGCTGATGGAGAAGGTCCAGGGCCCCGACTTCCCCACGGGGGCCTTCATCCACGGGCGGACCGGCATCCTGGAGGCCTACCGGACCGGCCGGGGGCTCATCCAGATGCGGGCCCGGGCCGGCATCGAGAAGGTGCGGGGGGGCAAGGAGAACATCATCATCTCCGAGCTGCCCTTCCAGGTGAACAAGGCCAAGCTCATCGAGCGGATCGCGGAGCTGGTGCAGGAGCGGAGGATCGAGGGGATCGCCGATCTCCGGGATGAGTCGGACCGGGAGGGGATGCGGATCGTCATCGAGCTGAAGCGGGACGAGGACGCCCGGCCGATCCTGAACCAGCTCTACCGGTTCACGGCGATGCAGTCCACCTTCGGGGTCATCATGTTGGCCCTGGTGGACAACCAGCCGAAGGTCTGCGCGCTGCGGGAGCTGCTCCAGCACTTCCTCCAGCACCGCCGGGACGTGCTGCTCCGCCGGACTCGCTTCGAGCTCCGGAAGGCGGAGGAGCGGGCGCACATCCTGGAGGGGTACCGGCTCGCCCTCGACCGGTTGGACGAGGTCATCACCCTCATCCGCAACGCTCCCACGGTGGAGGAGGCGCGGGCCGGCCTCATGGAGCGGTTCGGGATGAGCGTCGTCCAGGCCCAGGCGATCCTGGATTTGCGCCTGCAGCGCCTGACGGGTCTCGAGCGGCAGAAGATCCAGGAGGAGTACCGGGAGGTGCTCCAAACCATCGAGCGGCTGCGCGCCATCCTCCAGAGCGAGGGGCTCATCCGCCAGCTCATCCGGGAGGAGCTGGCGGCCCTGAAGGCGCAGTACGGGGATCCGCGCCGGACCGAGATCCTCGAGCAACAGGAGGAACTCCAGTTCGAGGATCTGGTGGCGGACGAGGAGATGGTCATCACCGTCTCCCACCAGGGCTACATCAAGCGCAGCCCCCTCAGCATCTACCGGGCGCAGCGCCGGGGCGGAAAGGGCTCGACCGGCATGGTGACGAAGGAGGAGGACTACGTGGAGCACCTCTTCGTCGCCTCCACCCACTCCTTCCTCCTCTTCTTCACCGACCGGGGGAAGGTCCTCTGGGTAAAGGTCCACGAGGTCCCCCAGGCGGGCCGGGCGGCCAAGGGGAAGGCGGCGGTGAACCTGTTGCAACTGGAGCCGGGGGAGAAGATCACCACCATGATCCCCATCCGGCAGTTCGAGGTGGACCGCTACCTCATGATGGCCACGAAGCGGGGCACCGTGAAGAAGACCGAGCTGTCCGCGTACGGAAACCCCCGGCCCGCCGGCATCATTGCGCTGACTCTGGACGAGGGGGACGAGCTGATCGCGGTCGAGCTCACCCGGGGGACGGACGAGGTCTTCCTGGGGACCCGCCAGGGGCAGGCCATCCGGTTCAAGGAGGAGGAGGTCCGGCCCATGGGGCGAACGGCCCGCGGGACCATCGGGATCTCCCTCGAGGAGGGGGACCAGGTGGTGGGGATGGAGATCGTTTCCGAGGGGGCCACCATCCTCACCGTGACGGAGCGGGGCTACGGCAAGCGGACCGACCTCAGCGAGTACCGGCTCCAGGCGCGGCGGGGAAAGGGGATCATCAACATCCGGGTGACGGAGAAGAACGGACCGGTCGTCGGCATCATGAAGGTCGCCGACGAGGATGGCCTCATGATGATCTCCCAGGAGGGGAAGGTCACCCGCCTCAACGTCCGGGATGTGAGCGTCATCGGCCGGGCCACGCAGGGGGTCCGACTCCAGGGGCTAGAGCCCGGCGACCGGGTGGCCGCCATTACGTGCCTTGTCACGGAAGAGGGGGAGGAGGCGGCCGCGGGCCCGACGGCGGCGGAGGGACCGGGGGCGGCTCCGGAGGCGCCGGAGGGGGGCGAGGAGGAGGCGGGGGAGGCCGAGGCCTGACCTTGACCGGCCCCCGGCCCGGTGCTACGGTATGGCCCCTTCGGGCGTGGAGCAGACGTGCTGGATCCGCGGATCATTCGGGAGAAGCCGGAGTTGCTCCGGCGGAAGCTTCAGGAGCGCGGGGCCGCCTTCGACGTGGACGGCCTGCTCGCTCTGGAGGGCGAGCGGCGGCGGCTGCTCGGGGAGCTGGAGCGCCTGCGGGCGCGCAAGAACGCCCTCTCCGAGGAAGTCGGCCGGCGGAAGCGGGCCGGGGAGGAGACCACGGCGCTCGTGGCGGAGGCGGCCGGCATCGAGCCGGCCCTCAAGGGGCTGACGGAGCAGCAGCAGAAGGCCCAGGAGCAGTTCGACGCCCTGCTCCTCACGGTCCCCAACCTTCCCCATGACTCGGTGCCCGTGGGGACCGACGCGGCGGCGAATCGGGAGGTCCGGCGGTGGGGGAAACCGCGGGAGTTTCCCTTCACGCCGCGGCCGCACTGGGAGCTGGGGGAGACCCTCGGGATCCTGGACTTCGAGCGGGGAGTCCGCCTGGCCCAGGCCCGCTTCGCCGTCCTGACGGGGGCCGGCGCGCGGCTCGAGCGGGCCCTGGCCAACTTCATGCTGGACCTGCACACCCGGGAGCACGGCTACACCGAGGTGGTCCCGCCGCTCCTGGTCAATGCGGGCGCCATGACGGGAACCGGGCAGCTCCCCAAGTTCGAGGAGGAGCTGTTCAAGACCCGGGACGAGGGGCTCTACATGATCCCGACGGCGGAGGTCCCGCTCACGAACCTCCACCGGGGGGAGATCCTCCCGCCGGGCGCCCTGCCGAAGAAGTACACGGCGGGCACCCCCTGCTTCCGGCGGGAGGCCGGCTCGTACGGGAAGGACGTCCGGGGGCTGATCCGGCAGCACCAGTTCAACAAGGTCGAGCTGGTCTGGTTCGCGGAGACGGGGCAGTCCTACGAGGCGCTGGAGCGGCTCACGGCGGACGCGGAAGAGGTCCTGCGGCGTCTCGAGCTGCCCTACCGCGTGGTCGCCCTCTGTACGGGCGACCTGGGGTTCGCGTCGGCCAAGACCTACGACCTGGAGGTCTGGCTGCCGGGGCACGGCGACTTCCGCGAGATCTCGTCGTGCAGCAACTGCGAGGACTTCCAGGCACGGCGGGCAGGGATCCGGTACCGGCCGCATCCGAAGGCGTCGCCGGAGTACGCCCATACGCTGAACGGATCGGGGCTGGCGGTCGGGCGGACCTGGATCGCCGTGTTGGAGAACTTCCAGGAGGCGGACGGAAGCGTCACGATCCCGGATGCCCTGCGCCCGTACCTGGATGGCGAGGCACGGCTCGCGCCCGGGTAGCGGGCCAGCGACGCATGGGGAGGGGTGGCCGAGTGGTTGAAGGCGGCGGTCTTGAAAACCGCTAGGCGCAAGCCTCGAGGGTTCGAATCCTTCCCCCTCCGCCAGCCGCCCCTCGCGCGATTTCAATAGGGGAGATCCCTGGAGAGGTGACCGAGTCGGCCTAAGGTGCTCGCCTGCTAAGCGAGTCTACGTCGAAAGATGTAGCGGGGGTTCGAATCCCCCCCTCTCCGCCACGTCGCAGCCGACGAGACACGTTGCGCCCATAGCTCAGCTGGATAGAGCGACAGACTACGAATCTGTAGGCCAGAGGTTCGAATCCTCTTGGGCGCACCATTAGGCGGGGCGCCGGTATCCCGGCGCCCCGGCTGCTTTCGCCCCGCCCCCCCGCCCTCCACCTGGCATGCCTCTCGCAAGCCCCCTTTCCCATTGACTCCGCTG
>DASYVA010000182.1 GCA_036000645.1 Candidatus Methylomirabilis sp. | reverse complement strand
CCGGACCCGCTTCGGGATGATGGGGGTGGCGATGAGCTGACAGTGGGGATGCTCCAGCGAAGCGCCGGCGGCTTCCCCGTGGTTCTTGAAGACCAGGATGTACTGGAACCGGGGGTCCTTCTTCAGGTCCACGATCCGGTCCCGGAAGGCCCAGAGGACGTCTTCCACCCGCTGTTCCGGCAGGGTGGCCAGTGTCGCCTCGTGCTCCGGCGTCTCGATGATCACCTCGTGGGCCCCGAGGCCGCTCATCTTGTCGTAGATCCCCTCCCCCTGCCGGTTCAGCTCCCCCTCGATCTGCAGGGCCGGGAACTTGTTGGCGACCACCCGGAGGTTCCAGCCGGCGCTGTTCGGGGGGCCGCCGTTGGGGCGGTAGGCCAGGATCTCCGGCGGGGTCTTGTCCTCGTTGCCGGGGCAGAAGGGACAGAACCCCGACCGCCGGCGGGGGGCCTCGGCGCTGAAGTCAGAGGGCCGCTTCCCCCGCTCCGTGGAGATGATCACCCAGCGGGACGTAACCGGATCCTTCCTGAGTTCGGGCATCGTGCGCGGTCCCTCCCGCGGACCTCGCGTCGCACAGTATCGGAGGGCCTTCCCGTTGTCAACGGTCTGGGCGGGGGCGGCGGCGCCTGGCGGGCCTCCCCATAGCAACGGCAACTCGGAGCAGGGTCAGGATCGCCGCCTGGGCTTCCGGAGGTGTCCCGTCCACGCTGGGGGCAGCCTGCCGGGTGATGCCGTCCCGGGCCCCGGCGGCGACGCAGGCCTCTCGGACCGCCGCCTCCACCGCCGGGTCCGGCAGGAGATCCTCCCGACCGGCCAGCAGGGCGAGGGCGGCCGCGACGGCAAAGGCCCCCCAATTCGAGGTGGCCGCCACCACCAGCGCCTCCGTGGCCACGCTCGAGAGGATGGTGCTGCCGCAGGGGCAAGCGCACCGGCGGCGGCGCAGGGCGGCCGGTGGCAGGGACCCGGCGACCAGGCCGAAGCCGACCTCATTCCCCCGATCCCCGATGGCCACCGTGAGGACTCCGGCCTCCTTGGCGGCGGCCACCAGTGAGGCGAGGGACGCATGCGAGGCCCCGACATCCTCGCCGCGCATATCGTGGATGACCCCCCGTTCGTTCTCGCCCAGTTTCTCCACCGCCACGAGCGCCGCCGGCCGGTGGCGGTCGAGCAGCGCGCCGGCCCCCCCGGGGGAGGGAGGGCCTTCGGGGAGAGCTTCCACGGAGGCCTCCAGGCCGGCAGCCCGGGCAGCCGCCTCGAGGGGGCGGACCATCCGGCCCTCCGTCAGCAGGACCGGCTTCGCCCGGCGCAGGCGGCGGAGCGCCTGGGCCAGGATGATCACCCCGGGCGGGCCATCCGTCTCCCCGTGCGGCAGGTGCGGGGGGGCCCCGGCTCCCGTGGCCAGCAGAATCACTGCCTCCTCCGGGACCCGGGCGAGGAGGGCGGCGGCGTGCCCCGCCAGGGGGCCCCCCTGGTGGCGCCGGGCGAGGGCGTGGAGCCGCAGCAGGAGGCGGCGTTCGGGGCCCGGGAGGGTGAGGGATCGGAGGCAGAGATCGTCCAGGACCTCGAGCGCGGGGAGGGAGGGCATGTGGTCGGTCCGGTCAGCGGATAATGACCCGGGCGGAGAGCCTGTTGCTCACATGCCCCTGGTCATCCACCACGAAGATCTCGTAAAGGTGCAGGCCTTCGCGCGTCCAGCGGAGCGTCTCCCGGGCCGTCCCCAGGGCCTGGCCGAAGTATTTGCGGCGGCTGAGCAGGACCGGCTCGAACCCCGTGGAGATGCTGAAATCGGCCACCTCGCTGACCGCCACGTACACGTCCACGATGTCGGCGTCCGCGTCGTTGAAGTCGAAGGCGAGGACCCCCGACTCCCCGGGCCTGGCCTCCTCCGGCACCACGCGCAGGTTGCTCACCCGGGGGACGCCGGGGGCGGGGGCGCTGCTGGGGAACCGCCCCCAGCCGCAGCCCGTGCCCAGCAGCGCGAGAACCAGGAGCAACAGCGCGCGGCAGCGGTATGCCATGAGCCCCCTCCACGATGCCCTTCCTCTCATCATAGCCCGGGGGCGCGGGGGTGTCTAGGCATCCGGGGGGGCTTCGAGGCGCAGGAGGAGATCCCCGACGGCGACGCGCTGCTGCGGGCGGACCCGGAGATCCACCACCGTCCCGGCGGCCGGCGCGGTCAGGTCGTGCTCCATCTTCATGGCCGAGAGCGTCAGGAGGCGCGCCCCGGCCCGGACCACCTCGCCCTGGCGCACGTGCACCGCGACCACCAGTCCCGGCAGGGGGCTCAGGACCGCCCCGGCTTCCCGCTTCCCCGCTTCCGTGGAATGGCCGACGAGGTGCTGCTCCCCCCCCACCGCCACGAGCCAGCCCTCTTCCACGGCCTGGACCGTCGCCCGGGTGACCTCCCCCTCCAGTGTGACAGTGTACTCCCGCTCGATGGCGCTGGCCGCGATGGCGGCCTCGAGACGGGCGAGCGCCTCGGCCGCCTCCCGCGCGGCGGCCTGGGCCTCCTCCACCGTGATCCGGATGAACCGGACGGCGTCCCCGGGGCGAGCCTGGGCCAGGGCCGGCACGTCCGCGCCGATGGCGGTGGCGATCTTGGGGTACCCTCCCGTCGTCTGCCGGTCGGCCAGGAGCACGATGGGCTGCCCCCCTCCCGGAACCTGGACCGCCCCGAGGGGGATGGCGTCGGAGAGAATGTCGGCCGACGCCCGATGACCGAGGCGGGGGCCCGTCAGGCGCATCCCCATCCGGTCGGCCTCCGGCGTGACTTCGTAGGACCTCCCGAAGAAGGTCTCGAGAGCCTCCTCCGTGAACGCGTCATCCTGGGGGCCGGGGACCACCCGGATAGCCCAGGGGGGAGTGAGGAGGGGACGGCCAGACGGTGGAAGGTGCCGGCCCCGGAGGCTGCCGAAGTCCGCGGTGACCGGTCCGGCCGCGAAGACATCACCGGCCCGCAGGGCACGGCCGCCGAGGCCCCCGAAGCCGAGGCGGATGCAGGTCGCCCGGCTCCCGAGGACAGGTGGGACCTCGATTCCTCCGTGCATGGCGAGGTACGCCCGCAGGCCGGCCCGGGGGGCATCGAGCCGGATCCGCTGGCCCGGCATCAGCCGGAGCGCGGTGAAGCACGGGACGGGGGTGTCGTCCCGGACGGTCGGGGCCTCCGCGCCGGCGAGTGCCACCACGCACTCCGCCATCGCCTCCAGGGTCAGGCCCCCGCCCGTGACCTCGAGGGCGGCGGCGTCCGGTGGGTTCCCCACCAGGGCGTTGGCCAGGCGGAGCGCCCCGGGGTCGAGGGCGCCCGAGACCGGGATCCCGAACTTCTGGTAGCCCGGCCGGCCCAGGTCCTGGACCGTGGTCAGGATGCCGGGATCAATCACCCGAAAAACCTCACCCATCGGACTCTCCGCGCCGAGCACGCTCGCGGCGCGCCTCGAACTCGTCGGGGGCGATGCGCACGAACTTCACCTGGTCGCCGGGCTGGATGAGGACCGGCACCTCCCAGCTCGGGTCGAAGAGGGTGAGCGGGGTGCGGCCGATGAGGCGCCAGCCCCCCGGGCTCTCGACCGGGTACACGCCGGTCTGGTTCCCGCCGATCCCCACGGAGCCTGCCGGGACACGCAGGCGCGGGGACGGGAGGCGGGGGGTGGTCAGGCGCTTCGGCATTCCCCCCAGGTAGGCGTAGCCGGCCGTGAACCCCAGCATGTAGACATGGTAGGTCGGGCGCGTGTGGAGGCGGATCACGGCTTCCTCGGTGAGGCCGCAGTGCTGCGCCACGAAGGCGAGGTCCGGGCCGTACTCCCCCCCGTAGACCGTCGGGATCGTCACGAGGCGGGAGGCCGGGAGGGGGATCTCTTCCAGCCGCTCGAGCAAGTCCTCTACCTTGAGGCGGAGGTCGGTCAGGGAGAAGGAGAGAGGGTCGTAGTAGATGGTCAGGGAGCGGTAGGTTGGGACGACTTCAATGACGCCCGGGAGGGCCGCTTTCTCCATGGCGAGAGCAAGAGCCCGGACCTTCCGGTTCAGGGGGAGGGCGATCCGGTTCCCGAACTCGACCGTGAGGGCGGCGTCGCCGGCCGGCAGGAACCTAGGCAACCAGATTCTCCAGGGGGACAACCTGGACTGAAGCCGCCTCCAGGGCCTGCCGGACACTCCGGGCGAGCACCGCCGCCCCCGGGGTATCCCCGTGCAGGCAGATGGTCTCAACGGTGATCGGGATGACCTTCCCCGTGACAGCGGTCACCCTCCCCTGGACCATGGCGAGGACCCGCGCGACCACGGCCTCGGCGTCGTGGATGACGGCACCCGGCACCTTGCGGGAGACAAGGGTCCCGTCCTCGTTGTAGGCCCGGTCGGCGAAGGCCTCCCGAGCGACCCGCAAGCCGACCGCCGCGGCCGCCCGCAGCAGCTCGGAGTCCGGCAGGCCCACCATGATGAGGCGACGGTCGAACTCGGCCATCGCCTCCGCGATCCCCAGGGCGATCTCCCGGTCCCGCACGGCGACGTTGTAGAGGGCGCCGTGCGCCTTCACGTGCTGGAGCGCCATCCCCTGGGCGGTGGCGAAGGCGTGCAAGGCGCCGAGCTGATAGAGCGTGTAGTCGCGGGCCTCCTGGCGGGTGAGGGCCATCTCCCGGCGGCCGAAGCCCAGGCGATCCGGGTAGGAGGGGTGGGCCCCCACCCGGACGCCGGCCGCCTTCGCCGCCGCCACCGTGTTCCGCATGACCGCGGGGTCGCCGGCGTGCCAGCCACAGGCCACGTTGATCGAGGTGACGTGCCGCATGATCTCGGCGTCCTCGCCCAGCGTGTAGCGGCCAAAGGACTCGCCCATGTCGCTGTTCAGGTCAATGCGCATCGTCCCCCACGCCTCCCTGCGCGGCGACCGGCCGCCGGCCCACCGCCCGCTCAGATCCCCAAGTAGACTTTGCGGATCAGCTCCGATTCCAGCAGCTCCGCGGCCGGCCCCGCGAGGGCCATCCGCCCGCTCTCGAGGACGAACCCGCGATCGGAGATCCCCAGGGCGAGCTGGACATTCTGCTCGATGAAGAGGACCGTCACCCCGGCCGCATTGATCTTCCGGATGATCTCCACGATCTCGGCCACCACCATGGGGCCCAGGCCGAGGAAGGGCTCGTCAATCATCAGGAACTTCGGGCGGGACATGAGTCCCCGGCCGATCGCCAGCATCTGCTGCTCCCCCCCGCTCAGGCTGTGCGCCAACTGGAGGCGCCGCTCCCGCAGGCGCGGGAAGAGGTCATAGACCCAGGCGAGGCTCTCCGCGCGGCCCGGGCGCGCCCGCTCCTGGTAGGCGCCTAGATGGAGGTTCTTCTCCACGCTGAGGTAGGGAAAGACCCGCCGCCGCTCCAGGATATGAGAGAGCCCCCGGGTCACGATCTGGTGGGTCGGAAGCTGATCCACCCGCTCCCCGCAGAACTCGATGCGCCCGGCTGCAGGGCGGACCAGGCCGGAGACCGCATTGATGATCGTGCTCTTCCCGGCGCCGTTGGGGCCGAGGAGGCAGGCGATCTCCCCCTCCCGCACCTCCAGCGAGACCCCCCAGAGGACCTGGAAGTCCCCGTAGAAGACCTCCAGGTCATGCACCGCGAGCATAGGCCGCGCCCAGGTACGCCTCGATCAGCCGCCGGTCCCGCACCACTTCCGCGGGCGGCCCCTCCGCGATCACCTCGCCGAGGTGCAGGGCCACGATCCGGTCGGCCAGGGCCATGAT
>DASYVA010000181.1 GCA_036000645.1 Candidatus Methylomirabilis sp. | reverse complement strand
CGCCCGTCACCAGCACGCGCACCGCCAGCCTCCCCCGGGCCGCCGCTTCCCGCAGGCCGCGTGCCTCACCCCACCATCGCGGCGCGAGCGGTCCGTGCGTCAGGCGGGGCGCCGGCGCCGCGCCTGTGCCTCCCGCACGGCACGCCCCGCGTTGACTCGGCCGTAGCCGTAGTACCGGCTGTGCCCCCGCGCGTCGTAGCGGCCCCAACCCGGGTCCACCTTGTCCGCGGTCGCCTCGAGCACCTGCCGCACCTCGGCCGCCGTGAGCGACGGGTTGACGGAAAGGACCAGAGCGGCCACGCCCGCCACGAGGGGGCATGCGGCCGAGGTCCCCCCGAACTCCCCCGTCCAGTCGCCCTCAGGGTTGTACCCCCGCCGCCCCCGCACGTCGGTCGTCCAGATGCCGTTGCGCCCGCCGCTCGACGGAGCGGCCACGCTGATCGCCTTCCCGAAGTCGCTGTACCAGGCCCGGCGGTCCTGGTCGGTGGTGGCGGCAACCGCGATCACCTTCGGATAATTGGCGTAGCCGCACAGGTCCGCCGACTCGTCCCCGTTGCCCGCCGCGAAGCAGATCACGCAGCCCCGCCCGCCACGCCCCTTGCCCACCGCCTGGTCCATAGCCGCCCGGACGATGAGCGGGAGGGGCTCCTTCACGCCCGTCCCGTCGGGCGGGCCCCAGGAGTTGCTGATCACGGCAGCCCCGTGCCCGGCCGCCCACCGGAAGGCTCGGGCGATGGCGGCCTCGTCGAGGCCCTCGAGGGAGAGCCGGATCGGCATGAGGCGGCAGCGCGGCGCGATCCCGATCACCCCCACCCCATCCCCTCCCACCGCCGTCGCGACCCCGGCGCAGGCCGTGCCGTGGGCGTCTTCCAGGGCCGGCGAGGGGTCGGGGTCGTCCTCCCCGAAGTCGTACGGGGCCACGATTTTCCCCCGTCCCCGCAGGTCCGGGTGCCCCAGGTCGAAGCCGTCGTCAATGACGGCTATCGTCACCCGCGGCGAGCCCTTCGTGACCTCCCAGGCGGCGAGGGCCTTGACGTCGGCCCCGGCCCGAGCGCCGCCCTGCCCGGTATTGTGCAGGTGCCACTGCTTCGGGAAGAGGGGGTCGTTCGGGACCACGCGCCCCCCGCGCGACCGCCTCCCCCCGCCTCCCCGGCGGGCCAGGCGGCGCAGGAAGTTCGGCTCCGCGGCCAGCGCCACCCCTTCCTCGTAGAGCCGGTTGGCAACCTTGAGCGCATTCTCGCCGGCCGCCCTCGTGACCCGGCAGAGGTAGCCGTTCTCGAGCCCGGGGATCGGCTCGTCCAGCACGATCCCCCGCTCCCGGCAGAGGCTCCGGAGGCGCCGACCGGTCAGGTCGGGCTTGAACTGCACGACGATCTCGTCGGTGAGGATGAGGGGGTCGGGCGCCCGGGCGCGCCGCCGCCGATAGACGTGGGTGCAGTACTGCGTGCGCCCATCCCGGCGCAGGGCGTCCATGGCCCGGTCCCGCGCCGCCGCGGCCCCCCGAACCCGGTAGGTGGCCAGACGCTTCCGTCCATAGGCCCGGTCGAGGGCCACTGGGGGCAGCCGCTCTCCCGCCCGCGTCCAGGCCCGCAGCTCGGCGGGCAGCCGCCCTTCCCGCAGGCGCAGGGCGAAGGCGTCGGGGAGCTTCGTGAGAGGGAACTTCTGCCCGTCCCGGTAGAAATAGTTGCCTCGATACCGCCGGCGACCTCTCGGTGACCTCCCCATCCGTCCGCTCCTTGCCGGCATCGGCGCGCGGCAACTGCCGGCAGCATACCAGGAATCATGCCCGGGAGACACCCACCGGGGTGATGCAGATGTGAGAGAGCTCTTGACACGATATAGAATTTCCGCTATTCTCTTTTATTGAAAGTCAGTTTTCTCGAATACTCGAAGCACTGGAGGGAAGTATGCCAGCCGACAAGCCGCTCAGCAAGCTCGTCCGACCCCTTGCGAAGGGACAGATCACGCTACCGATCGAGTTTCGGCGCCGGCTCAAGATTGATGCCGGCACCATGTTGACCCTAACGCTGAAGGGAGGCCGCATCGAGATCGTCCCCGTTCGCCCGGTGCCGCAGGAAGAGGCCCGGCGGGACTACACGGAGGATCAGATCCGGCGTTTCCTCAGGGAAGATCGGCTCGATCCGAGGACGGCAGCGAAGGTCCGCCGCCTGCTCGGCCAGAAGCGGTCAGCGTGACGGTGGTTCCCCGCCTTTTCCTGGATGCGAGCGTCTTCATCGCTGCGGCCGGACCTCATACGGGTGCCTCGGCCCTGGTCCTTGCCCTGTGCCGACACGGCCGCGCCAGGGCTGTGAGCAGCCGTCTCATCCTCCGGGAGGCCGAGCGGAACATCCAAAGCAAGCTCGGGGCCAACGCCCTCCTCCGGTTCTACCAGGAGATCGCCACCCTCGACCTTGACCTGGCGGCGGCCTTGAAGGGGACCGTCGAAGTGCTCCTGACCCTGGATCGGAAACACTTCCTGACCGCACGCGTGCTTCAGGCCGGTTTGCCGTTCGCCATCCTGACACCGGGTGACTTCCTCCGCCGGCTCGTCTCGTAATCTGCAGGAGCTTCCCGGCACACCCCCCAGACGACGGCCCGAAAAGAGCACGAGCCGGCGCGCTATCTCTCGCCGGCTCGTGAGGCGCGTCGGTCTATCTCAGATGGTCGCGGCTCGCGTCCCCCCCTCCCGCTGCTCCCGGGTGATGCGCTCCCAGTACTCCAGGAAGAAGGCCAGGAAGATGCCGGCGAAGAGGCTGATGGCGCCGGCGATCATCATGTTCTGCCTCGTCTTGGGCTTCGACTTCCACTC
>DASYVA010000180.1 GCA_036000645.1 Candidatus Methylomirabilis sp. | reverse complement strand
GCCGCCCCGATGATCAGGAGACTACGCCGCCCCATGTACTCTTCCTTCGAGCCACCGAACCCGTCGTTACGGGTGCCGGGGGCTCCGGACGGCAACGCGCCGCCGGTTTGCACCCCTCAGCAATCAGCGGCGCCCCCGCCGCGGGGGCAACTGAGGGCTCCCGAGCCGGTGGAACCCAGGACCAATCCGGTGGAAACCGTTCCCGAGGCGGTGGAACCGTCCACTCGCCTCCTCCGCCGGCTGCGGCGGAGACAAGGTCGCGGGTCGCCGACGAGCGTGGGGTTTTCCGGGGTCTGTCAGGACCCGTTTGCGGAGGTGCCGGTGGTGGAAGAACGGGGCGTGGCGGAACCGGAAGGCGGGGACGACGACCGACTCGTAGATTACCACCTGGGCTGGAACCTCGACCGTCGGTGGCCGGGGGGGCAGGGGAGGCTCGATGGGCACGAGCGCCACGCCGACCGCTGCCGCCACTCCTTCCAGAATCCCGAAGGCCTCCCCGGGAGAATGCGGGATCAACCCCGCCGAACTCGCGGCGAGGAGCGAACGGGCCAGGTCGGCCAGCCACCCGGGAGTGATCGCGCCCCCGAGGACCCAGCCGCCGGGGGGGACGATGCCTCGTTGCGCCAGGACGGTCGCCGCTTCGGGCGGAGTGGGAAGATCCGCCAGACCCAGCCCCTCGGCCAGGGAAACGGCGAAGGACCCCTGGTTGATTGGAGCAGGGGAAGCAGGACTCCCTTCCTGCGATGCGAGAAGGACCTCGGGTGGCCCCGGGGCGGTCCCCCCCCTTCGGGGTGGAGTGGAGACAAGAAACAGGCGAGCCCGGTCCCGGGCCCGGTCCGGGATGTCCCCGGCGTCCCCGACGAAATGCTGGACCCCCCGCTCGTCCACCCAGGTGTAGACGTCAGGCCAGGCCGGGGCGGGAAGGAGCATGAAGGAAAGGCCGCACGCCAGGAGGAGCGGGTGGCCCCGTGCCGCTCCGCTCTTCACCGGCACCCCCAGTGCTCGGTCGCCCACACCCACTCGCCCCCGGTCCAGAACCAGCGGCCGGGGACCCGGACCGGGTCGCAGGCGCCGGACGGGAGGACGAACCGTGGGAAGAAGATGATGGAATGGGGGTGGCGGACCGCCCGGAGATGCCCGAAGTGATGGGGGTGCAGGCGGGAGTCGATCCGGAACCCATGGCGGATGGATCGGGGTTGATGGCCGCCCTTGAAATGCGGGTGGGACCCCCCGCGGGCCGAGGCCGGGGCGGCCGAAACGCCCAACACAGTCAGGGCAAGGAGGAGCACGACGAGTATCCGTCTCTCTCGCTCCCGGGAAGGCCGAGCGGGACCCTACCGTTCCCGACGGCGCTGTCTCTCGGCCTCCCATTCCTCCACGAAGGCCTCAAATCGCCGCTGCTGATCGGGGCTGAGCATCTCGCGAATGCGCGCCCGGGCCTGCTGCTTGATCTCCTGAGCCTGAGGGTGAATCGTCTGCCGGAGCTTCCCGAACTCGTCCCGCGCGTCGTCCAGGATCCGCTCGAGTTGCTGCCGCTGTCCCTCCTGGAGCTCAAGTGCCTGGGTCAAGCGGTCGACATAGCGCTCCCGGTCAAATCGCCCCTGCCATCGTGCGGGCGACGGTGGGGCGCTGACCGTCCGATAGAGGGTGAACCCCAGGGCTCCCGTGGCAATCCCCAGGACGTACACCGCAACCAGCACCCCCGGAACCTTCAATCGCTTCATCGCGCCACGACCCCTTCGTCGCGCAGGAGGACCAGTGCCAGGACGTCGTCCTGGGTCAGGGTGGTGGTCTCGCTCAGCGGTCCCATCTCCTGCGGGACCACCCCGCTCGCCTCCAGGTACCGATCCAGAGGGGCGACCCGGCGCGGCTCCAGGGGCTGGATGAGGTAGGTGAGGCCGCCGAGCAGCACCACCATGACCGCCGCCGCCGGGATCAGGCGCGGGGCAAAGAGCGCGAAGGCGTCGATCCACCCCTCGGCCCTTCCTTCCCGGCTCTTCGCGAGCTTTCCCCACGGCAACCGGCAAAAGGCGGAGGAGGGGCCCTCCCCCTCGACGAGGGCCCCCAGCAGACGCCGCGTGGCTTCGAGGGCCCGGGCCTCCCGCGCGCACCGGGGGCACGTCTCCAGATGGCCTTGCAAGGTCGCTCGGTCCTCAGAAGATACGGCTCCGCGGGCCATCTCCCGGAGCCATCCCCTGGCAACCCGACACCTCACCTGGCCTCTCCTCTCTCCCCGCGAGCCTCGCGATCCCGGAGGGCCTTCAGGGTCCGCCGGGCCCGGAAGAGTCTCAGCCGGGCCGCGAGCTCGGAACATCCGAGCGCCCGACCCAGATCGGCCATGGAAAAACCCTCGAGTTCCCGCAGGAGGAGCGCCGCCCGATCCTTGGGCGAGAGCCGACTCAAGAGCTTTTCCGCCAGATCGCGGGACACCGGGCGATCCTCCTCGCGGAGCGTCGGCGGGTCCACCACCCCCCCGATGGTCATCGGGAGGCCTTCCCCCTCCCCGCGGGACAGCTCGGTAAAGGTCACCTCCCTGCGTCGTTGTCTCCCCCGGAGATAATCGTAACAGGTGGTCGTGGTGAGCCTGGCCAGCCACGGGCCGAGGGAGAAGCCCGAGCGCAGTTGCGCGAGAGAGCGGTAGGCCTTCACGAAGACCTCCTGGGCGACGTCCTCCACCTCCGCGTCCGGGAGAATCCCCCGGATGATTCGGAAGACCAAGCGGCCATGCCGGTGCACCACCCCTTCAAAGGCCCGCTCCTCCCCCGCCAGGGTCCGCCGGACCAGATCCTCGTCTGACGGCTGCCCCCCGGGCGACCCCTCACCCATCTCCTGCTATCTCCACAGACGGATCGGTCGGACCGGATGTTTCACGCTTTGTCCTCTCGGCGGCCCCTGACGCCCTCCGGGTCCCTGCCAGGGGAAGGATACACGAAATCCTGCCGGGGGAGAGGGCCGGGCGCTATGTGGTTGAATGCACGGGTCCCTCGGGGAAGAGCTCGGGGCGGCAACCTTGCGATTGCCTCCTACATGGGATACAACAGGAGGCGAGGGAAGGTGACATCCGAGAGCCCCGATGCGGGGGCCGCGGAACCGCTTGGGCGAGGAGGGGAGGGGTGGACTGGTCGGGGATACTCTACGGCCGGCTGCGGCAGGGGGGGATCCGCTACTTCGTCCATGTCCCGGATAGCCCGCTCTCCCGCCTCATCAGCCTGGCCGGGGCGGACGCGGAGGCCATCCTGCTCCCGGCGACCAGGGAAGAGGAGGGGGTGGGAATCGCCGTGGGGGTCCACCTGGGAGGTGGGCGGGCTGCGGTCCTGATGCAGACGAGCGGCCTCGGCAACACGCTCAATGCCCTCGCCTCGCTGGCCATCCCCTATCGGATCCCCCTCCTCATGGTCATTAGCTTGCGCGGAGAGCCTGGGGAGTGGAACGCGGCCCAGGTTCCGATGGGCCGGGCAACCCGCCCCGTCCTGGAGGCCCTTGGGCTGCCACACGCCACGCTCACAGCCGCTGGCGAGATCCCGGAGCTGGTCCCCTCTCTGACCGACGTCGCCTTCCGGACCAGAACACCCGCCGCCCTCCTCCTGTCCAAGCGGCTGACGGCGGGGCCCCCCCCGTGAGGCGCCTGGAGGCAACGCGCCTCCTCCTCAAGCACGCTGGGGACGCCGCCTGCATCGCCAGCCTGGGAAATCCTGCCTACGACCTGGCGCTGGCCGGCGATCGCCCCGAGCACTTTTACACCTGGGGCTCCATGGGGCTGGCCTCCTCCGTCGGTCTCGGGCTCGCGATCGCCCGCCCCGACCGGCGGGTCATCGTCCTGGACGGGGACGGCTCCCTCCTGATGAACCTGGGCTCCCTGGCCACCATCGCTACTGTGGCCCCGCCGAACCTCCTGGTGATCGTGTGGGATAACGGGAGCTACGCCCTGACGGGGGGGCAGGCGACGCCGACCGCCGCCCGGACCGACCTGGCGGCTGTCGCCGCCGGCGCGGGAATCGCCGCCGTGACCACCGCGGAGGACCTGCCGGCCTTCGAGGAGGCCCTCACCCGGCTGCTCCATCGGTCCGGCCCGGGCCTCCTCGTGGCCCGGGTCGAGCCGGGGAACTCGGAGGGGCGGCCCCCCGCGGACTGCGTCTTCATCAAGACGCGGTTCATGGAGGCGCTGGGGAGTGCCTGAAGCCCTCGGCGATCATTGGCTCCTCTCGAAAGGTTCGGGACGCGATGGACCAGTCGCGGGGTGAAGCGCAGGGGGAGGCCGGGCTGCGCCGGGAGCGGGACGCCCTCGCCCGAGAACTTTCGGCGCTCCGGGCCTACTATGAGGACCTCCTGGCCAGCCTCCAGGACGGGGTGGTGGTCGTGGACGCGGATCTGCTGGTCTTGGCCGTGAACCCTGCGGCCGAGGAGTTGCTCGGCCGCTCCGCAACCTCCGCCGTGGGCCGGGCGCTCCCGGCCGTCCAGGGGGCCGGGTCGCTCCTCCCCGCCCTGGCGGCCCGGGCGCTCGAGACGGGCCGGGCCCACGCGGAGCATGGGGCCCCCCTGATGCGACCCGACGGGGAACAGGTCTGGGTGAGCGCGGTGGCCTCGCTTCTGGCCGACGCCGGCGGAAAGCCCCGCGGCTGCGTCCTGACTCTGCGGGACCTCACCCGGATCCGGGACCTCGAGGAGCAGCTGCGCCAGGCTGACCGGATGGCCGCCCTGGGCGCGCTGGCCGCCGGCCTCTCCCACGAGATCCGCAACCCCTTGATGGGTGTCCGGGCCACCGCGCAGCTCCTCGCGAGCGATCCGGCCCTGCCGCTGACCTTCCGGGAGCACAGCCGGATCATCCTCCGGGAGGTGGACCGCCTGAATGCCCTGGTGGAGGGGATCCTGGGGTTCGCCCGGCCCCGTCCGGTCCGCCTGCTCCCCTGCAACCTGAACCAGGTCCTCGAGGAAGTGCTGGCCCTGGAGGAGGGGGGGCTCACGGAGCGGGGAGTCCGCGTCCGGCGGCTGTACGACCCCCAGATCCCGCCCGTGCAGGGGGACGCGGCCCAGCTCCACCAAGTCTTCCTGAACCTCATCCGGAACGGGGCCGAGGCGATGCCGGCGGGCGGGGAGCTGATCCTCCGCACGAGCTACGAGCGCAAGTCCCCCCGGTGCCGGGGCGTCTCGGTCGCCGTGGCGGAGGTGGTGGATCAGGGGCCCGGCCTGAGCCCGGAGGCCTCCACCCACCTGTTCGAGCCGTTCTTCACCACCAAGGAGAAGGGAACGGGCCTGGGGCTGGCCATCTGCCAGCGCATCGTCCAGGAGCACCGAGGGGTGATCGAGCTGCACGGCGGGGCGGCGGAGGGGACCTGCTTCGCGGTTCTCCTCCCGTTGGCCGGGGAGCACGCGTGAGGGCGCGGGGGCGGCCGTGAGCGGAGGGCCGGAGGCGGGGAGCAAGGGGCGGGTGATCGTCGCGGATGACGAGGAGAGCGTCCGCTGGACCCTCACCCGCGCCCTGGAGCGGGAGGGGTACACGGTCGAGGCGGTCGGCGATGGGGAGGCGGCCATCGCGGCGGCCGCCGGGAGCGGGGCGGACCTGGTCCTCCTCGATATCCAGATGCCCGGCCTGGATGGGCTCGCCGCCTTGTCCCGCCTCGCCGAGGAGGCCCCGTCCACCCCCGTGCTGGTCATGACGGCCTACGGGAGCCTCCAGACCGCGGTCGAGGCCATGAGAGGCGGGGCCTTCGACTACCTCGCGAAGCCGTTCGATCTCGAGGAGCTGCTCCTCACGGTCCGCCGGGCCCTCGAGGTCCGCTCGCTGGCCAGCGAGCACAGCCAGCTCAAGGCGGCCCTGGCCGACCGCCGCGACTTCGGGGGGCTGGTTGGGGTCAGCCAGGCAATGCAGCGGGTCTTCAAGCTGGTGGGCACGGTGGCCAGCTCCGACGTGACCGTCCTCATCCAGGGGGAGACCGGGACCGGCAAGGAGCTGGTGGCCCGGGCCATCCACCTGCACAGCCGGCGTCTCGGGAAACCCTTCGTTCCGGTCAACTGCGCCGCCGTCCCGAAGGACCTGCTGGAGAGCGAGCTGTTCGGCCACGAGCGGGGGGCCTTCACGGGGGCCGTGGCGACGCGCCGCGGGAAGTTCGAGCAGGCCCACGGCGGCACCCTCTTTCTCGACGAGGTGGGGGAGATGGCCGGCGCCCTGCAGACCAAGATCCTCCGGTCCCTCCAGGAGCGGGTCACGGAGCGGGTCGGGGGGGAACAGGCCATCCCGGTGGACGTCCGGGTCCTGGCGGCCACGAACCAGGATCTCGCGGCGGCCGTCCGGGAGCGCCGGTTCCGCGAGGACCTCTTCTATCGGCTCAACGTGGTCACCATCCAGCTCCCCCCGCTCCGGGAGCGCATGGAGGACGTGCCCTTTCTGGTGGCCCACTTCCTGCGGGTCGCCGCGGAGGAGGCCGGGCGGGAGCCTCCGGAGGTCTCGCCGGCCGCCATGGACCTCCTCCTGGCCTATCGCTGGCCCGGGAACGTCCGGGAGCTCGAAAACGTCATCAAGCGCGCCACCGTCTTCGCCCGGGGCGGCGCCATCCTCCCCGAGCACCTGCCGGAGGCCCTGCGCGGTCAGGGGACGGAGGGGAGGACGCCGGCCCCGCCCCTCACGCAGCCCCTGCGGGGCCTCCTCGCGGCCCTCGGGGAGGAGCGGGACGGGCAGCTCTACGAGCACGTACTCGCCCTGGTGGAGAGGCCGCTCCTGGAGGCGGTGCTCGCCCGCTGCGGCGGCAACCAGGTGCGGGCTGCGGCCATCCTCGGGATCAACCGGAACACCCTCCGGAAGAAGATGCGCGCGCTGGGGATCGAGGGGGGTCGGGAGCCCCGGGTGCGGCGGAACAGCGGGCCGGACACCGAGGCGTCTTGACGGCACCCCGCCCCCGCCTATCTTAGGGGGTGCAGGGCCGGTGGGCAGGGCAGGAGGCGGACCCCCTGTCCACCTCCGTCGGGGCGTTCCCGGCGGGAATCCCTCGCCCCGGCCGGCGGGGGTGCGTGAGCGACCAGAGTGGGGAGGGGACGCACCCCGCGGGATCACCCGCCGCGGCCGCGGTGGGAGCGGTCCAGAGGGACGGCGGGGGTCAGGCGCGAGGGAAGGCTTGAGGCCGCCGGATGAGGGGGTGCCACATGCCCGGAATTCCGGCTAAGTGCCTCGAGTGCGGGACCGATCTCCGGTACGATCCAGTGCGGCTGCTCCACACCTGCCCCGCCTGCGAGGGGAAGGGAGAGGTCCGGGCGGGAGCCGAGGTGAAGCGGGCCGCGTGACGTCCAATCTGACTCTGGCTGACTCTGAGTGACTCTGAAAGGCAGAGAAGCGGGCGCCCTCCCACCGCTTTTCTGCCTTTGTGTTTTTGGAGCGGCCCACCCCGTTGAATCCGCCCCCTCCCTGTGCTTCAATAGCCGCCAACCGGAGGCGCCGATGGCCAGGGGTCGGGGGAGGGGAGAGGGCGACGCGCCGGAAGGGACGGAACGGATGGCGAGCGCCGGGAGCGCTCCGGCCCTCCTTATCCAGCGCGTGAAGCTCACCGTCATCGAGGGCCCGGATGCCGGGCGCGCCCTCACCCTCGAGCAGGACCCGGTCAGTGTCGGAAGCCTCCCGGAGAGTTCCCTCCCCCTCACGGACCGGACCGTCTCCCGCCGCCACGCCCTCATCCTTCGCCAGCCCGCCGGCTACCTGCTGCGGGACCTCGGGAGCACCAATGGGACCAGCGTCAACGGGGTCCCCGTGAAAGAGGCCTTCCTGCCCGAGGGCGCCCTCCTCGCCTTTGGCGGGACCCGGGTGCGGTTCAGTCTGGAGGCGGAGCGGGTCGAGGTGCGCCCGAGCGCCGCCACCCGCTTCGGCGAGCTCCTGGGGGAGAGCGCCCGAATGCGGGAGGTCTTCGGCATCCTCGAACGGGTCGCCCCCACCGGGGTCACCGTGCTCATCCGGGGGGAGACCGGGACCGGCAAGGAACTGGTGGCGCGGGCCCTGCACGCGGGGAGCAGCCGCCGCGGAGGACCCCTCGTCGTCTTCGATTGCGGGGCCGTCCCTCCCAATCTGATGGAGAGCGAGCTCTTCGGCCACGAGCGGGGGGCCTTCACGGGGGCGACGGCGCCCCGGACCGGGGCGTTGGAGCAGGCGCACGGCGGGACCCTCTTCCTCGACGAGGTGGGGGAGCTGAGCCCCGAATTGCAGCCGAAGCTCCTCCGGGTTCTGGAGACCCGGGAGGTCAAGCGGGTCGGCGGCAACCGGATGGCGCGGGTGGACATCCGGTTGGTCGCGGCGACGCACCGGGACCTCCCGGCCGAGGTCCGGAGCGGGCGCTTCCGGGAGGACCTTTACTTTCGCCTGGCCGTGGTGTCCCTGGAGCTCCCCCCCCTCCGGGACCGCCCCGGGGACATCCCGCTTCTTGCCGACCACTTCCTGAGGACGCTGGGCGCGGAGCTGGGCCTCGGCCCACCGCCCCCCCTCTCTCCCGAGGCGCTCGCCCGCCTTCGGACCCATTCCTGGCCCGGCAATGTCCGGGAGCTCCGCAACGCCCTGCAGGCGGCGCTGGCCATGGGCGGCGGGGGGCCCATCACGCCGGCCGAGATCGTCTTCCCCGGCGCCCCCGCCTCCCCTCCGCCCCCCGCTTCCGGGGCGAGTAGCCTCGCCGACGTCGAGCGGGCCACCATTGCGGAGACGCTCCGCGCGACGGGCGGCAACCGGAAGCAGGCAGCTCGCGTTCTGGGGATTGCCGTCTCCACCCTCCACGAGAAGATCAAGCGGTACGGGATCACGGACTAATACCAACGACATACATCGTGTGACAGACAGTCCGGGTGGCGCCGGATGCCGCCCGAAGGCCCCCGGTGCGGAGGGGGGGCCCATCGGCTCTGGGCCGAGGGGGGGAACCACGGGAGGGTTCCCCAGGGGGGCCGGGGGCCGGGGCAGCGCCGGCGACAGGACCCGGACCTGTCACGGGCATTCTGTCGTTTGCATTAGCCCGGCTCCGGAATCCGGTCCGGCTCCTCCGGAATTCGGAGCCTGCGAGCGGCCGCACGGCTTGCTCCGGCCTTGAGCGTCCCTCTCCAGTCCTCCTGCTAACTCCGCGGCGGACCGAATAGTCCCTCACCCCGCCCGGCTTCCTCCCCGTTCCCTCCCCTTGCCTGGCACCGCCCTTGCCCTTCCCACCGTGTCCGATGTCTCCCACTACAGGACCGGCGGCCCCCACGGGCCCCGGTTACACCCCACAGAAAGGAGGACGCGAGATGCACGGGATCACGCTCACGGCAGAGCCGTCGTGGCGGCCCGCCCCCGCCGGCCAGACTCCGCAGGCGGTGCATTTCCTGATCGAGGCCGCCGGGGCCAGCGGGGTCCGGCCTGCGGTCACGCTCGGCCTGCTCCTCGACCGGAGCGGCTCGATGGAGGGGGCGAAGCTCACGCACCTGAAGGCGGCGGTGCAGGCGGTGGTGGGGAGCCTGACCCGGGAGGACCGGCTCGCGGTCATCGCCTTCGACGACGAGGTGGAAGTGCTCCTCCCGGTTGGGCCGCTCACCGATCCGCAGGCCGCCCTGGGCAAGATCCAGGTCCTCACCCCCCGGGGCGGGACGCAGATCGGCCAGGCGATGGAGCGGGCGGTTGCCGCTCTCACGCCGGAGGCCAAGGGGGGCCGGCCCTGCCGGCTCGTCCTCCTCACCGACGGGAAGACCTGGGGGGATGAGGCCGCCTGCGAGGCTGCCGCGGCATCCGCCCGGGCGGCCGGCGTCCCGCTGGTGACGCTGGGGCTGGGGGAGGATTGGAACGAGGCCCTGCTGATGCGCCTGGCAGACGCGAGCGGAGGGGATTCCCACTGGCTCAAGGAGCCGGAGGAGATGGCCCCGCGCTTTCTGGAACAGGTGGGAGGCCTGAAGGGGACCGTGGCCCGCGGCCTGAGTCTTGACCTGCAGCTTCCCATGGGCGTTCGGGCCCGGCGGGTCCATCGGGTCAAGCCGATGATCAGCGAGGTGCCCGTCCCTGCCGCGAGCGAGCGGGCGCTCAGGGTGCCGCTCTCGGATCTGGAGGCCGGCGCCCCGCAGGGGGTGCTCCTCGAGGTGGAGTTGCCCGCCCGGGTGGCGGGGGCGTTCGCGGTCGGGGCGGTGACCCTCCGCTACGCGGCCCTCGAGGGGGATGGGGCCCCGGTCCGGACCGACCTCACCGTGGACTGCACCGCCGACCCGGCGGCGGTCAGGGTGGTGCCCGCCGTCATGAACGTGGTGGAGCGGGTGAGCGCGTTCCGGCTGCAGACCCGGGCGCTCAGCGAGGCGGAGCAGGGCGCGGTGGCGGCCGCCACGCGGCGGCTCGAGGCGGCGGCCACACGGCTTCTCACGCTCGGGGAGTCGGGCCTGGCGGCGGTCGCGCGGGAGCAGGCGGCGCAGCTGGCCAAGACCGGGACACTCAGCGCGACGGGGAGCAAGGCCCTGCGCTACGGCACGCGCCGTCTCACGGGGCCGCTGACGGCGTCCATCGCGACGCCCGAGGAAGGAGGAAAGCGGTAATGCAGTGCACCGAGTGCCAGCACGAGAACATCCCGGGGTCCCTGTTCTGTGACGAGTGCGGGGCAGCCCTGGAGCAGGCCGCGGGCGTGTCGGCCGCCATGGCCAGCCCCGCGGGGCAGATGGTCCTCAGGGCGAACGGCCAGGCGATCCCCCTGCCGGAAAAGCCCGAGGTCATCCTCGGGCGGGAGGACCCGGTGAGCGGCGTCTTCCCGGATGTGGACCTGACCGCGCTCGGCGGCGAGGAGAAGGGAGTCTCCCGGCGCCACGCCCGGATCATCCGGGAGGCCTCGGGCTACAGGATCGAGGACCTGGGGTCCACCAATACCACCGCCATCAACCGGAAGCGCCTCAAGCCCCGGGAGGCGGCGGCCCTGACGGCCGGGGACGAGATCCGGCTGGGCAAGATGGCCCTCACCTTCGAGGCGGCGTAACCGATCCCCCGGGCCGGGATCGGCCCGGGGGGTTCGCCGCCCGAGAACGAAGGATTCGGAGGCTCACCATGTCGCTGCGTGCGCGCATCCTGGTCCTGGCCGCAGCCGGGTTCCTGGCCGGCCTCATGACCTGGCCCGCCCTGGCGGCCGTGATGGGTCCGGCAGGGACCGGACTCGCCGGGCAGGCGATCCTGGGGAGTGTCGCCGGAGGCGGCCTCGGCCTCGGCCTCGGGAGCGTGGAAGCGCTCCGGGGCCGCGAAGGGCGCCGGGGGCTGCGGCGGGGGGTCCTCGCCCTCCTGCTCGGGCTCGCCGGTGGGGCCGCCGGGGCGGCGCTCGGACGGGCCCTCTTCGCCCGGCTGGGGGGGTTCCTGGTCCAGGCCCTCCTGGGGCACGAAGCGATGGGCCTCGCCCTCGGGCTTGCGGCGGGCTGGGCGCTGCTCGGGGCGACGATCGGGGCTGCGGGCGGGGTGGCGGAACGCTCCGCCCGTCGGGCCCGGTACGGGGCTGCGGGGGGCAGCCTCGGGGGGTTCGTGGGCGGCCTCCTCTTCGCGGCGCTGGCCGGCTGGCACGGGGGGAGCGCGGCGCTCGCCCTGGGCTGCCTCGGGGCGGCCACCGGGGCCGGCATCGCCGCCGCCGAAGAGATCCTCATCGCCCTCCGCCTCCGGGTGGTCAAGGGCCCCCTCAAGGGGCGCGAGTACCCCCTGGTCAAGGCCGTGACGACCCTCGGGCGGGATGACCGCTGTGACATCTGCCTCTCGGGGCAGGAGGGGGTGGGGGTGGCGCATGGGCGGATCCGGCTGAATGGCGAGGGGGTGACCGTCGAGAAGACCGGGGAGGAGGGGATCTGGGTGAACGACCGGCCCATCCGGAAGACGAGCCTGCGCGATGGCGACCTGCTGCGCCTCGGGAGCGCCCTCTTCCTCGTGTCGAGCCGACCGGGGCGGGCCCCGGAGACCGTCCGCCCCCGCGCCCGCTTCCTGCGGCGCCTCGTCGCGCGCCTCGGGGTCGGGCTGGCGTTCGTCGTCCTGCTCGGGGAACCGCGCGCCGCGGAGGGAGGAGCCGCCACGCTCCGGATCACCCAGGTGGACACGGCGCCCTTCCCCCGGGTCCACCTGTACGCTGCCGTGGAGAGTCCCGCGGGCGAGCCGGTGCGGGGGATCCTGCCCGAAAGCTGGCGCCTCCTCGAGGAGGGGCACCCCCGGGTCATCCGGGAGGCCGCGCCGCTGGCGGCCCTGGGCGGCCGCCGCCGCGCCTCGGTCATCCTGCTGCTCGACAAGAGCGGGAGCATGGCGGGGGAGAAGCTGGCCCAGGCCCAGGCCGCCCTCCGGGAGTACATCGGGGTGATGCAGTCCGGGGATAGCGTGGCCCTCCTGGCCTTCGACGAGGCGGTCCACGAGCTGAGCGACTTCACCGGTGAGCCGGCCGCTCTCCGGAGGGCGCTGGACGTGGTCACGGCGAGCGGCAACACGGCCCTCGGAGACGCGCTCGGCATGGCCGTGGAGCGCCTGGAGGGCCGGCCCGGCCGGCGGGCGGTGGTGGTCCTGAGCGACGGGATCCAGACCCGGGGACGCCGGACCCCCGAGGAGGCCGGGGCCGCCGCGGTTCAGGCCCAGGTCTCTCTCACCACGATCGCCCTCGGGGCCGATGCCCGGCGGGTGGACCTGAAGCGTCTGGCCACGGCGACCGGCGGGACGTTTCACGTGGCCCCGGGGCCGGCGGCCCTCGTCGGGATCTACCGGGCGGTCGCGTTTGCCTTCCGCCACGAGTACCGCCTGACCTTCGAAAGCGCCGGCGGGGGAGAGGTCCTCCGCCACCTCCGCCTCAGCCTGGCCCACGAGGACCTGGCCGCCGCTGCGGAGCGGGCCTACCTCCGGCCGGATGCCGGCCTGTTCGAGGGCGCGGCGGCGCTCCCGTCGTGGTGGGGAGGTCTCCTCTCCGCCCTCGCCCTGGCCGGCCTGGTGACGCTGGGGGCGGGCGGACGGCGTTCCCCGGCAGCGGGCCCGACCGTGAGCCTTCTGACCCAGCGCGGGACCCGTACGCTTGCCCTCGGGCCGGAGGGCCTCACCGTGGGGCAAGCGGGGGCATCGACGCTGGCGCTCCGCCCCTCCGGGACCGGCGTCGTCGCCACGGAGGCGAGCGCGGGAACCGTGCGGTTGAACCACCGCCCGCTGGGCGGCAGCGCCCTGCTGCGCGACGGGGATGTGCTGACCGTGGACGGGAGCACCTTCGTCTTCGAGGAGGGGTCCGGATCGGGGTCGGATGGGGAACGGAGGCCCGCCTAGGGGGCGCCCGTGGGGAGGCATCGCCGCCGGCGCTACCGTCTGCTGCGCCTCCTGGGCGAGGGGGGCATGAGTCGGGTCTGGCTGGGGGAGTCGGTGGACGCCCCCGGCCGGCCGCTGGCCATCAAGGAAGTGCGGGAGGCGTTCCCCAGCCGCGAGGAGCGGGAGGCCGCGCAGCACCAGTTCCGGCGGGAGACGAGGATCCTGACCCGCCTGCGACACCCGGGCCTCCCCCGGGTCCTGGACGCCTTCGTCACATCCCGGGGGGCGTACCTGGTGATGACCTTCGTCCCCGGGCGGACGGTCGAGGCCCTGGTTCGCACCCACGGTCCGGTGTCTGAGCGCCGGGCCCTCTCCTGGGGGGTGCAGCTCTGCCGGACCCTCCACTACCTGAGCCTCCGGAAACCCCCGGTCGTCTTCCGGGATCTGAAGCCGGCCAATATCATCGTCACCCCGAGCGGGCGCGCCGTCCTGATCGATTTCGGGATCGCCCGGGAATTTCGCCCGGGTCGGCTGGCCGACACCTTCCTCTTCGGGACTCCCGGCTTCGCCGCGCCCGAGCAGTACGGGCGGGGACAGACCGATCTCCGCTCCGACCTGTACGCCCTCGGGGCCACGCTCCACGCCTGCCTCACGGGGCGCGATCCCAGTCGAAGCCCCTTCTATTTCCCGGAGCTCCGCAGCGTGAGCCCCCGGATCAGCCGGGAGACCTCCGTTGCCGTCATGCGGGCGCTCGAGCCGGACCCGGCCCGCCGGTACGGGAGCGCCGTGGCGATGCGCCGGGCACTCCAGCGCGCGCTCGCGGCGACGGCCGGGGACGGGCTGGCCGTCACGCGCCCGCTGGTGGGCCCGGCGGGGGAGCGCCTCCTCACCCTGACGGCCACGCGGTCCGCCCGCGCGGTCGAGTACCGCGTCCCGCTCGCCAGCCTGGGCTGTGCCACCTATCGGGGCCGGATCACCTTCGACGTGTCGTGGCTGACGGCGGAGCCGGACCGCTTCGACGAGGAGACTGCCCTCGTCACCCTCCGTCTCGACACCGGGGCGCTCCCCCCGGACCGGGCCCCCATGGCCCGGATGCGGATCCAGAGCACCGGGGGGTCCCTCACGGTGGGGACCACGGTCCGCCTGCGGGGCCGGCGGGGTCTCGCGGCGGCGGCAGCCCTGGCCCTCCTCGTGGCCGTGACCCTCTGACCTCCCCTTTCGTTTGCTCGGGGGGCCGGGTACAATCGCCCGGCCCGGTCGGCCGGGCGAGGAGGGGGCATGGGGGAGGCGGAGGCGGCCGTCACCTTCCGGGTAGACTATGCCGACATCGATGCCCAGGGGAGGGTGTACTACGGCAACTACACCCGCTACTTCGACCGTGCCCGCTTCGCCTTCTGGAGCGCGTGCGGCCTCGGTCCCGACGAGATCCGGCGCGTGGAAGATGAGACGGTCCTGGCGCAGGTCGAGACCCGCTACCACCGCTCCGCCGGGTTCTACGAGGAGCTCCGGGCGACGGCCCGCTTGACCGCCGCGGGGGGCTCGAGCCTGCACTTCGCCTACCGGGTCACGCGACCGGCCGATGGGAGCCTTCTCGCGGAGGGGACGGCCGTCCTCGCGTACATCGAGCCGGCCAGCGGACGCCCGCGGCCCCTTCCGACTGCCCTGCGTGATCGCCTTCCTCCCGTCCCCCAGCCTCCGCCGCGCCCCTCCCGCCTGGCATAGAAATTGCTGTCCTGACAAGTGGTTAGCCTTCCCGTAGGGGGACGCACCTCTCTACCACATGGTCCGCGCTCCCGGGGCACCCAGATGGCGCGTTGCCGATTCCTCCTCCTCTTGCTCGGCATCCTGCTCCTGCCCCTCGCCCCCGCGGGGGGCGCGCCCCTCAAGACCCTCACCATCGCCACGGGCTCCAGCGGCGGCACCTATTACCCCATCGGGGCCGCCATCGCCGCCATCCTGAACGCGAGCCTCGAGGGGACGACCGCTCGCGCGATTCCCTCCCGGGGGTCCGTCGAGAACCTCCTCTGGCTGGAGCGGGGGGACGTGGAGCTCGGGATCGCCCAGCAGGACGTGGCCTACTACGCCTTCTACGGGCAGGAGGCCTTCGCCGGCCGGGTCCTCGGACAGGTCCGGGCCCTCGCGGCCCTGTACCCCGAGATCATCCAGGCGGTCGTCCGGCGGGACGCGTCAGTGCGGGGCATCGCGGACCTGCGGGGGCGGCGCGTCGCGGTCGGTGCCCAGGGGAGCGGCACCGCCTTCAACGCTCGGCAGATCCTGGAGGCGGCGGGCGTGCTGCGGGAGGTCCGGGCGGTGGAGGCCCCCTTCGAGGAGGCGATGACGCAGCTCGAGCAGGGGAACCTGGACGCGGCCTTCATCACGGCGGGGATCCCCACCCGGGTCATTCAGGACCTGGCGAAGCGGGTCCCGATCCGCATCCTCCCCATCGACGGGAGGCTGCGCGAGGATCTGATGCGCCGCTACCCCTTCTTCTCCGCGGCCTCCCTCCCGGCGGGCAGCTACGGATCCCCCGAGCCCGTCGGGACGCTGGCCATCACCGCCCTCCTCGTCGGGCAGGCGGCCCTCCCGGAGGAGACGGTGGCGGAGGTCCTCCGGGTGCTCTTCGCCAATCTCGCCTACCTGCGGCAGGCGCATCCCCGGGGCGCCGACATCACGCCCGAGGCGACGCGCCGCGGCCTGGCGATTCCGCTCCATCCCGGCGCAGCGCGCTTCTTCGCCGCCGCGGGGAACTAGGGCAATCCATGGCCTTCCGCACTAAGCTCATCCTGCTCCTGGCCGGCCTCCTCCTGGCGCAGGGACTCTACCTGGGGACGCTCACGCTCAGTCAGAGCCGCGAGAGCCTCCGCGCCGCACTGCAGCGCGGGGCGGCGCAGATCGCCCTCCGGATGGCCGATGAGATCGCCCGGATCGTGGGGACAGCCGACAAGATCCTGGAGCTGAAGGCCCGCGAGCTGGCGGAGGAGATCCCGGGGAGCGACCCCGCCCGCCTCCGCCCGGCCCTGCGGGCCTTGGATGAGACGCACCTCACGCTGGAGCGTCTCCTGGTCGTGGACCGGACCGGCCACGTCGTGGCGGCCTCCTTCACCGGGGCCCCCGCCTCGGTGGCGGAGGATCCGGCCCTCCGCCTCGCCCTGGACGCCGATGCCATCGGCCCCCTCCTCACCCGCGACCGGGGGAGTTCGCGGCCGATCCTGCGCATCGCCCGGCCGATCCGGGCGGCGGGAGGGGAGGTGGTGGGGGCCCTCCTGGGAACCCTGGAGCTGACCGAGGTCGCGGACGCGATGCGCGGGGTCAGCATCGGCAAGACCGGGAGCCTCTACCTGGTGGACCGGGAGGGCGAGATCCTGGCGGCTGCCGACCAGAACCCGCCGGCGGAGCGGGGGCTGCACCTCGAAGCGGCCCGGGAGGCCGCCCGCTTGGTCCTCCGGGGGGTCCGGGAGCTCGAGATCCCGGGACAAGAGCCGCTCATCGGCGCGTACGCCGCGGTCGTCGGGACGGGCTGGACGCTGGCCGTGCAGCAGACCGCCGGGGAGGCCTACCTGCCGGCCGCGCGGCTGCAGCGGCGGATCGTCCTCGCGACCGGGCTCGCGGTGCTCGTGGCGGCCCTCGTGGCCGGCGGCCTGGGCACCTGGCTCACCCGGCCGATCCGTCGGCTCACCGCCCGGGTGCGCGCCGTGACGCGTCCCGAGGACCTGGGGGAGGGGTTCCCCGTGCCCGGGAGCGACGAGGTCGCGCAGCTCGCCGCCGCGCTCACGCGGATGGCGGAGCTGATCCTCACCCGCGACCGGGAGATCCGTCAGCGGAATCGGGAGCTGGAGGCGGTGAACACCGTCATCACCGCCGTGAGTCGGACCCCCAACCTGGACCGGATTCTCGAGACCGCCCTGGAGACGGTCACCAGCATCCTCGAGGTCGATGCCTGCCAGTTCCGCGTCCTGGACCCGGCCACCGATGAGCTCATCCTGCGCGCCCACCGCGGACGCGGGGAGCGCTTCGTGCGCGAGCGGGCCCGGATCCGCTGGCAGGACAGCCCGCTCGCTCGCGAGGCGGCGTCGCGGGGGGAGTACATCAGCATCCCCGACATCACCGCCGACCCGCGCGGCGGGGAACTGTACGCGCGGGAGGAAGGGCTCCGGGCCTTCGCCATCTTCGCGCTCATGGGGGAGACCGGCCCCGTGGGGCTCCTCTGCGTCTACCGGCGCGAGTCCCGCCCCTTCACCCCCCAGGAGCTGCTGCTCCTGAGCGTGCTGGGGGGCCAGGTCGGCGTGGCCATCGACACCGCGCGCCTCTACGGCGACCTGCAGGCCTCGACCACCCGCCTGGCCGACACGAACCGGCGGCTGGCGGAACTCTACCGGCTCACCATCGCGCTGCAGGAGGCGATCCCGCTCCCGGCGCGCCTCGACCTGATCCTCGAGGGGGCGCACGAGGTGCTGGGCCTCGACCGGATCGGCATTTTCCTCCCGGACCCCGAGGGGACCCACCTGCAGTGCCGCGCGATGCTCGGCGTGGCAGAGGACCCGTTGGAAGCCCTGCGCGTGCCCGTCGCGGCCGAGGGGGGCGTTCTCGCCCTCGCCTACCGGGAGGCGCGGGACGTCGTGTGGGAGGGCCCGGGCCCGGTCCCGTCCGAATACCGGATGCCGGGCCCCTCGGCCGCGATCCGATCGTTCCGGAGCCGCGCCTTCGCGGTGCTTCCCCTGCTCTCCCGGGGCCGCGCCATCGGGGTCCTGGTGGCGGACAACAAGGTGAGCCGGCGCCCGCTCCCCCGCGAGACCGTGGACCTGCTCCGGGTGTTCTCCCAGCAGGCCGCGATCGCCCTGGAGAACGCGCAGCTCTTCACCGAGGCCCAGGACCGGGCGGAGCAGATCAGCGCGGCCAACCGGATCGCCAGCACCATCTCCTCCAGCCTGCACCTGAGTCAGGTCTTCGACATCGCCGCGGAGGAGACGGCCAAGCTCCTCCCCTTCGACCGGATGAGCATCGCCCTCGTGGATGAGGGGGGGGAGGCCGTCGCGACGCTGATGGTGAAGGGAGTCGGACCGCCGGCGGGCACCGAGGGGACCACCCGCCCCCTCGCCGGCTCCGCGGTCGCCTCCGCCCTCGCAACGGGCGAGCCCTGTTTCCGGCAGGACACCCTGGCCGTGCCTGAGGGGGAGCGGTTCGCCGAGGACGGCTCCCTGGCCGAGGCGGGGCTCCGGTCCTGGGTGGCGATTCCCCTCCAGGCAAAGGACAGGGCCCTCGGCACCTTCAACCTGTGCAGCGCCCGGCCCGGCGCCTTCACGCGCCGGGAGCTGCCGGTCCTCCTCCCCATCGCCCGGCAACTGGCCATCGCCATCGAGAACGCCCGCCTCTTCGAGGAGGCCCGGGCGACCGGGGAGCGCCTGCGCCGGCTCACGGAGCTGAGTCGGGCGGTCACGGCGAGCCTGGATGCCCAGGCGGTCCTGGAGAGCATCGTCCGGGCGTCGGTGGAGCTCTTCCGGGCCGACGCCGCCACGCTGGCGGTCGTGGACCCCGCGACCGGCCTCCTCACCCAGCGGGCGGACTACGGCCTCCGCCTGGGGGCGAAGCGGCACACCCGAACCTTCCGCCCCGGCGAGGGGGTTTCGGGGCGCCTGTTGGAGGCGCGGGCCCCCCTGGTGGTGGAGGACTTCCGGACCGATCCCCGGGTCGTGAACCGGGAGTGGGCGGCCGCCGAGGGCGTCGTGGCCTACGCCGGGGTCCCCCTCCTGCTGGGGGACCGGGCGGTGGGGACGCTGGCGGTCTTCACCCGCACCCCGCGCCGGTTCGACGCGGGCGAGCTCGATCTCCTCGCCTCCCTGGGGAGCCACGCCGCCATCGCGCTGGAGAACGCCCGCCTCTACGCGGAGCTGAAGGGCTCCACGGAGCACCTGGAGGAGTCCCGGCGGAACCTGGAGGAGCTGCACCGGTTGAGCATCGCCATCCAGGAGGCGGCCTCGCTGGAAGAGCGGCTGGGCCACGTCCTGCGCGGGGCCCACGAGATCCTCGCCCTCGACTGGATCAACATCTTCCTCCCGGACGAGGGACGGACATCCCTCCGCTGCGTGGCCCGGGTCGGGGGAGGGGAGGAGCCGCTGGAGTCGCTGGCCGTTCCCCTCGGTCCGGCCGGCGGCGGCCTCGCGCGCGCCTTCCTGGAAAAGGAAGACGTCTGCTGGAACGGGGAGGGGCCGGTCCCGGAGGGGATCCGCCTGCACCCGCCCTACGCGGATCTGAAGGCGCTGCGGGCCCGCATCTTCGCCAACATCCCCCTCGTGGCCCGGGGGGAGGCGATCGGCGTCATCGCCGCCGGGAACCCCGAGACCCGGCGGCCGATCCCGGAGGAGACCCGCTCCTTCCTCCGCATCTTCGCCGCCCACGCCGCGATCGCCATCGAGAACGCGCGCCTCTATCGGTCCCTGAAGGAGCACTCGGCCACCCTGGAGCAGCGGATCGCGGAGCGGACGAAGGAACTGGCGGAGGCCTCGCGACAGAAGTCCCGCTTCCTGGCCAGCATGTCCCACGAGCTCCGGACGCCCCTGAACGCGATCCTCGGGTTCTCGGAGGTCCTCCTGGACCGGTACGTGGGGGATCTCACCCAGAAGCAGGTGGAGTACCTGGAGAGCATCCACGCCAGCGGGAAGCACCTCCTGGGCCTCATCAACGACCTCCTGGACCTCTCCAAGATCGAGGCGGGCAAGATGGTCCTCCACCCCGAGCCGTGCTATCTCCCCCAGACGCTGGAGGACGCCCTCACCCTGGTCCGGTCCGAGGCCATCCGGAAGCGCCTCGAGCTGAGCCTCGAGGTGGCGTCGGAGGTCGGTCTCGTCGAGGCGGACCCGGCGAAGCTGAAGCAGATCCTCTACAACCTGCTCAGCAATGCGATCAAGTTCACCCCGGAGAGGGGCCGGGTGACGCTCCGGGGACGGCAGGGCGGCAGTCTGGTGGAGGTGGAGGTGGCCGACACCGGCATCGGGATCCGGCCCGAGGACCAGGGGCGGATCTTCGGGGAGTTCGAGCAGGTGGACTCGGCCTATGCCCGGCAGGTCCAGGGGACCGGCCTCGGCCTGCCCCTCACCCGGCGGCTGGTGGAGCTGCACGGGGGGACGCTCACCCTCCAGAGCGCCGAGGGGCAGGGATCGACCTTCACCTTCACCCTTCCCCTCCGGGTCCCCCAGGCCGCCCGCGCCTGACCGCGTCGCGCACCCGTCCCCGGGGCTCCCCGATCCGGGCCCGCCCGATCCGGCCTTGTCCCTCCCCCTCCCCCTGCGCTAAGATGGCCAGGTCATTTTGCGGGCGCGGATGGCCCGAGAGGCGAGCAGCTTGGCCTACTGGGCCTTCATGCTCCTCAGCCTCTTTCGGGCACACCAGGGGCTCCCATGCGCCTGCCGGCCGGACAGGTCGTCGAGACTCCGAGGAGCATCCGGTGCGGGTGAATCCCCTGGTCCTGGTCGTGGACGACGATGAGCGGGTGCTCGAGCTGGCGCGGGAGATCCTCGGCAGCCGGGAGATCGAGGTCGTGACCGCGAGCAACGGGTCCGAAGGGGTGGAGCTGGCGCGGGAGCGGCGTCCCGACCTCATCATCCTGGACGTGATGATGCCGGGCCTGGACGGGTACAAGGCCTGCGCGCTCTTGAAGGAGGACCCGCACCTGAAGGCGACGCCGATCCTGATGTTCACGGCGAGCGACGGGATCAAATTCAACGAGCAGGCCTTCCGGGCCGGGGCCGCCTTCTGCCTGTCCAAGCCGTTCGACGCGCGCCGCTTCCTCAGCATCGTCGAGTTGGCCCTGAGCCAGGCGAGAATCTTCCCCCACCGCGCGGAGGCCGAGCGGCGCCAGCGCAACTTTCGCCGCTACTTCGCCCGCTACCCCGTGACGGCCCGGGCCACCGGCGGGACGGCCCGGAGGCGGGAAGCGGGGGGGTTCACTGGGAATGTCAGCGCCGGGGGCCTCTTCTGCACCCTGCCCGAGCGGTTCCCCGTCATGACGCCGATCCTCGTCCGGGTTGAAACGCCGGCCGGCCCCGTTGCGGTGAGCGCGACGGTCTCCTGGTGCGGCTCCTCCTCGGGCCGCCGCCCCGGCGACGTGCCACACGGCCTCCGGATCCTCCAGGCCCAGACCCCCGAGGACGCCGCTCGCTGGACGCGGCTCCTCCAGGGCCTGGCGGAGACCGCCGTCGCCGAGGGCGAGGGGGAGGCATGACGCGCGCCGTGGCCCTGGCCCTCTCTGCGGTGATCGCCTTGGCGAGCCCGGCCCCCGCCGCCCCTCCGGCCGCCGCGCCCGAGCGGGAGGACCTTCCGGAGCTCGAGCGGCTCGATATCTTCGCGCCGGGGGAACCCACCCTGCTCCTGTCCAAGGACGGGGAGCCCTTCGCCACCCTCACCCAAGAGCACCGGGTCTTCGTCCCCCTCGCCCGGATCCCGCGGGTGCTGCGAGATGCCGTCATCGCCACCGAGGACTCCCGCTTCTACCGCCACGGGGCCCTGGATTGGAGAGCGATGGCCCGGGCCGCCCTCAGCAACCTGACCGCGGGCCGCCTCCGGGAGGGGGGGAGCACCATCACGCAGCAGCTCGCCAAGACGCTCTTCCTCACCCCGGAGCGGACCGTCACCCGGAAGCTGCAGGAGATCCGGCTGGCCCAGAAGATCGAAGAGCGCTACGCGAAGGAGAAGATTCTGGAGCTGTACCTGAACGCCGTCTACTTCGGGCATGGAGCCTACGGGGCCGAGGCGGCGGCCCGGACCTACTTCAGCAAGTCCGTCCGGGCGCTCACCCTTCCGGAGGCGGCGCTCCTGGCCGGGCTCATCCGCGCCCCCGCGCTGTACTCCCCCTTGCTGGACCCCGCCCGCGCCAAGGCGCGGCGGGACCATGTCCTGGAGCGGATGCTGGCGGAGGGCTTTCTGAAAGAGCCGGCCGCCAAGGCCGCCGCGGCCGCGCCGGTCCGGGTGGCGCCGCTGTTCAAGGGCCGGGGGACCGCCCCGCACTTCGTGGATTACGTCCGGGAGCTCCTGGAGGAGCGCTACGGGGAGGCCTTCCTGGCCCGCGGCGGGCTCCGGGTGACGACCACGCTCGACCTGAGCCTTCAGGGGCAGGCCCTGGAGGCCGTCCGGGCGGGGGTCGCGGCCGCTGCCGCCGCCCTGGCCCCTGCTGCCCCGCGGCGCGGCGCCAAGCCTCCGGCCCCGCCGGGCGGGGGGCCGGAGGGGCCCGGCCTCGAGGGGGCACTGGTAGCCCTCGAGCCGGGCACCGGGGCCATCCGGGCCATGGTGGGCGGGACCGCGTACGGGCGGAGCCAGTACAACCGGGCAGCCCGCGCCCGCCGGCAGCCCGGCTCCGCCTTCAAGCCCTTCGTCTACGCCGCGGCCTTCGAGCGGGGGATCAGCGCGGCGGACCTGCTCGCGGATGCCCCCGTGCGCTACCCGAAGGGGCTGGGGAAGCGACGGGAGGCCTGGGCTCCCGAGAACTACGATCGGCTCTACCGGGGCGAGGTCACGGTCCGTCAAGCCCTGGAGGAGTCCATCAACGTTCCCACCGTTCGGCTCCTCGAAAGCATCGGCGTGGAGAGCGTCCTGGATGTGGCCCGCCGGTTGGGGATCCGGAGCCCTCTGCGCCGGGAGTACGCGCTGGCACTCGGGGTCTCGGAGGTGACCCTCCTGGAGCTGACCTCCGCCTACGCGGCGTTGGCCAACGGCGGCAGCCGGGCTGCCCCCCACGGCATCGTCCGGGTGGAGGGGCCGGGCGGGGACCTCCTGGAGGAATACCGGCCCGCGATCCAGCCCGCGCTGAAGGAAGAGGTCGCCTACCTCCTCACCTCGGTCCTGCAGGGAGCCGTGGAGCGGGGGACGGGGCAGAAGGCCCAGGCCCTCGGCCGCCCGGCGGCGGGGAAGACCGGCACGAGCCAGGATGCGGCCGATCTCTGGTTCGTGGGCTATACGCCAGAGCTGGCGGCGGGGGTGTGGCTGGGCTACGATGCGCCCCGCTCCCTGGGGCCGCACGAGACGGCCGGTCGCCTCGCCGCGCCCCTCTGGGCGGACTTCATGCAACGGGCGCTCGCGTCGCGACCCCCGAGCGCCTTTCCCGTTCCCGAGGAGGTCTTCTTCCTCGACGTGGACGCCCTGACCGGCGCGCCGGTCCCGCCCGGGAGCCCCGGGGCGATCCACGAGGTGTTCCTCCGGGGCGAGGAGGCGATGGGGCCGCCGCCGGGGGCCGAAGTCCCGGAGGAGGAACCGGAGGAGGTCGAGGAGGGGGAAGGATCGGCGGCGGAAGGGAGTCCCTGAGCGCTCAGGATCCGTCCGGGCAGACCGGCCGGTCCGGGAGGGGGAGGGCAAGATGGCAGGGGCGTTTGCGTGGTGGGGGGGAGTGCTGCTGGCGCTGGCCGGGCCCGCCGTGGCCGTCGCCCAGGCGCCGGGGAAGGCAGCCGGTCCCCTCTTCGCCACCCTGAAAACGAGCATGGGGGCCATCGTGGTCCGGCTCTACGAGGAGAAGGCCCCGAGCACGGTGGCGAACTTCGTGGGGCTCGCGATGGGGACCAAGGAGTGGACGGATCCCAAGACGGGCCAGAAGGTGACGCGCCCCCTCTACAACGGGACCGTTTTCCACCGGGTGATCCCGAACTTCATGATCCAGGGGGGCGATCCGCTGGGGACTGGAACGGGGGGGCCCGGGTACCGGTTCGCCGACGAGTTTCACCCGGACCTGAAGCACAGCAAGGCGGGGATCCTCTCCATGGCCAACGCCGGCCCGAACACCAACGGGAGCCAGTTCTTCATCACTCACCGGGCCACGCCCTGGCTGGACGGGCGCCACAGCGTCTTCGGGGAGGTGGTGGAGGGGATGGAGGTGGTGCAGGCCCTCGGCACCGTGCCCCGCGATGCCCGGGACCGGCCCCTCAAGCCGGTCCTCCTGCAGGAGGTCCTGATCAGCCGCGGGGCGGCGGCCCGCTGATCCCCCCTACTTCTCCAGGACCAGGAGCTGGCCCGGCAGGTGCGCCGGGTGCAGGTGGCACCAGATCCGGAACAGCCCGGCCTTGTCCGCGACGAACTCCACGGTCTCCGGCTTGTCCCGGTACACGTCCACCTTCACGTTGAACTCGTCGATCGCGAAGCCGTGGACGTTGGGATCCGCCTTCACCCGGTTGTAGAGCTTGAAGCGGACCCTCTCCCCCTTCTTCACCACGAAGGTACCGGGCGTCCAGACGTTGTTCCCCTCGTAGTTGATGTTGACGGCCTGGAGCTCCCGCTCCCCCTCGGCGCCGAGAGGTACCGCCGGGCCGAGGGCGAGGAGGGTGGCGAGGACGATCGCTGTGCTGGCCTTCATGGGATTCCCTCCCTGGTCGTGTGGACGGGTCAGTGTCTGCCCCGATGCTCCCGCTCGATCTGCTCGCCCAGCGCCTCCTCCCCCGGGAGGAGGCGATCCTCGGGATCCCGCCGGTCCGGCGTCGCGAGAGACTCCAGGAAGAGGACGAGGGCCCATATCTCCCCCGGCTCCAGCGCGTCGGCGTAGGAGGGCATGGGGGTCCCATCGAGGCCCAGGGCGATGCTCTTCCAGGTCTCCCGCGGGTCGGCGCCCCGCTTGAGCGGCCGCCGGCTCAGGTCCGCGGGGAGGATGGGCAGGTCGCGGGCGTCCTTCATCCCCTTCCTGGCCGAGGGTCCGTCTCCCTTCCCGCCGTCGCCGTGGCACTCGGGACATCCCGAAGCCCGGTAGAGCCTCACCCCCCGCGCCACCAGCTCGGGCGTGACCCCCGGCGCGGGGGGAACGGGCACCGGGGGGGATCCCGGCTCGGCGAAGCGCGGGGAGAGGGTCTTCAGGTAGGCGACGACTGCCCGGAGCTCCGGGAGCGCGAGGTGCCGCTGGGGGACCATGGCGGTGCCCCGCACTCCGCGGACGAGGGTGGCAAGCAGGTCCTCGTCGGTGGGGACGGCGCCGCTCCGGGTGGAGCGGAACTTGTACCGCCCTGCGGTGAAGTCGGCCGGCTTCGTCTGGAGCCGCGCCGCGGCTTCGCCGTTGCCATCCCCGTTCGGGCCGTGGCAGACCGCGCAGTGGTCCTGGTATACCTGCTTGCCCTCCGGCGCCTGGGCCGGGGAGATCTCTGCCAGGGCGAGCGAGACTGCCAGGCTCGCGCACGCCGCCCGGACGGAGATGAGCCGGGGTCGCGGCCGCCGCGAGAGGTTGCTGATCCGTCGGCTCGGGGATCCCGTCAGCCCGCGTCCGTGCTCTGCCCGGGCCCCGCGCCCTCCCGCGCCGCCAGATCCAGGAGGAAGGACCACCCCCAGGAGCGCTGCGGGAACTGCACCCCCACCCGGTGCTCCCCCCCTTCGGCCGGTACGCACCACACCACCTCCCCCTCCAGCGCCCGGGGGCCCATTGGGACCTGGAGCGACAGGTGCAGGCGGGTGCCCACCGGGACCGCCTCGGGCAGGAGGAGCTGCAACCCGCCCGGGCTCAGATCCACCGTCCGTCCTCTGAGCTCCCGCGGCGGCCGGCCCACGACGGCGCACTGGATCTGGAGGCGAACCCCCAGGCGCCCGTGCCGGCGGGAGTAGGCCTGGGAGGCCATCCGGACCAGGAACTGCCGCCAGCGCGCCTCGTGGGTCGGCGCCATCTCCCGGATCCGCAGGCCGTGCCGCCCTCCTCCCTCCTCCTCGGCCACGGGCCCGACCCAGACAACCGTTGCCTCGACGACCGCGGGGCCCTCCGGCAGGTCCAGCAGGAGCGTCACCTCGGTTCCGCGGGCCAGGGAAGTCGGCAGGACGAGTGCCAGCCCCCCCTCGCTCAGGTTGAGGGTGTGGCCCGGGAGGTTCTGGGACGGTCCCCCCGCCGGCTCCTCCACGCGGCACCGGACGGGGAGCTCCAGCGTGTACCGGCGGTGCCGGCGGCGTTCCTCCCCCATCCCCTCCCCCCCGAAGGCTGCCGCAGTGTAGCACACCCGTGGCCGGGCTCCGGCGGAAAACCCCCGCCGCGTCCGGGGCACGGGGAGGCACCGGCACGCGGGTGGCGCGCGCCCCCGCCGCCGGGTACAATGGGGGCGCCATGGCCGAGATCTTCGGGAACCTCCGCTGGCAGGATGTCCTCGATATCCTTCTCATCAGCACCATCCTCTATCACCTCATGGTGCTGTTCCGGGGGACGCGCGCCGTGCAGGCCCTGGCCGGCCTCGGGGTGGTCGGGCTCTTCACCCTCCTCGCGCGCGAGGCCGAGCTGATCCTGAGCAGTTGGCTCCTCCAGAACCTCTGGGCCGTCATCCTCCTCGTCCTCGTCGTCATCTTCCAGCAGGAGCTCCGCCACACTCTCGAGCGGGTGAGCCCGGCTCGCTGGCTGACCGGGTGGGGGAGGCCGCCCACCGACCACCTCGGGGAGGTGGTCCGGGCGGCCTTCCACCTGGCCCGGCAGCGGATCGGAGCCCTGATCGTCTTCCAGCGGGGGACCCGCCTGGACGAGATCGTCCGCCTCGGGACGCCCCTCGGGGCGGAGGTCACGGCCCCCCTCCTGGAGAGCCTCTTCACGCCAGCCTCCCCGCTGCACGACGGGGCCGTCGTCATCGACGGGACCCGGGTCACCCACGCGGGGTGCATGCTCCCCCTCTCCCGGCGGGAGGATCTCCCCCCCCACTTCGGGACCCGCCACCGGGCCGCCCTGGGGCTGACCGAGGAGACCGACGCCGTCTCCCTGGCGGTCTCCGAGGAGCGGGGGGAGGTCACCCTGATGACCGGAGGGACCTATCGGTCGGGGCTCTCGCGGGAGGAGGCGGTGGAGCGTTTGCGGGTGCTCCTCGGGACGCCGGAGCGGCGGATGCCGGCACCCATGGCCTGGGGGGCCCTGCTCCTGCGCCGCTGGCCCCTCAAGGTGGGGTCGCTCGTTGTGGTCACGGCCCTCTGGGTCTACCTCGGCGGGGCGCAGAAGGTCGAGGAGGGGCTCCGCATCCCGGTCGAGTACCGCAACATCCCGGAGTCGCTTACGCTGAGCGGTCGGCCCGCCACGTCCCTGGAGGTCCGCCTGCGGGGGAGCCGGGCGGTGCTCGGGAGCATGAACCGGGAGACCCTCCGGGCCACGGTGGATCTGGGGGGGACGGAGCGGGGGACGAACTTCGTTGCGGTCGGGCGTGCGGACGTCAACGTCCCGGCGGGGGTGGAGGTGGTCGGGACCGACCC